>DOWI01000455.1 GCA_003519645.1 Oscillospiraceae bacterium | reverse complement strand
ATGGAGCTGGAGTTTTTCTGCAAACCCGGTACCGATCTTGAGTGGTTCTCATATTGGAGGGACTTTTGTAAAAACTGGCTGCTGTCGCTTGGTATTCGCGAAGAAAACCTGCGGTTGCGTGACCATGAGCAGGAGGAGCTTTCACACTATTCTAAGGCTACAACAGACTTTGAATTTTTATTCCCGTTCGGATGGGGTGAGCTTTGGGGCATTGCAGACCGTACCGATTATGACCTCACACAACATTCCAACCATTCGGGGCAAAAGTTGGATTACTTTGATCCCGAAACCAATGAACGCTATACTCCTTATGTGGTTGAACCGTCACTGGGCGCTGACCGTATGGTGCTCTCTTTCCTCTGTGATGCTTATGATGAAGAGGTTGTTGACGATAAAGACACTCGCGTGGTCCTACGCCTGCATTCGGCTCTCTCGCCTTTCAAGGCAGCCGTGTNNCCAAAAAGCTTGGGGCGGAGGCGCTCAAGGTTTACGAGCTGCTCGCTCGCCATTTTATGACCGATTATGATGATGCCGGATCAATTGGCAAGCGTTATCGCCGTGAGGATGAAATCGGTACACCTTTCTGCGTCACCTATGATTTTGAAAGCCAAAATGACGGGTGCGTAACAGTTCGTGACCGCGATACCATANNATATCTCTGATAAAGTAATGTTCTAAATTAATTCATTCGACAGGAGAGGTTGTCTATGTATAAAAAAGGACTGCCCGACCGTCGGTTAATACGAGTGCGGCGCCGTAAAAAGGTTCCTGTTATTTTATATGTCACAGCAGCGCTCATTGCCATCTTATTTTTGATTGTTCTGATTGCGCTTGCGTTTAATCAAGATGATGATAAGCTTGTTTCTTCCGCTGACCTCACAACATTATCAGCATCATCCACCGAAACAACAGAAACCACAACCACAACGACAGATTCTACCGCCACATCTTATTCAACCGCGGCTACATCAAATGCAACAATAGAATCTGCCGCAGTTCCTGTAAGTGATGAATACTTTGACGATGCTTGTTTTATCGGTGATTCCAGAACACAGGGATTAATGATGTATTCATCCCCCGAAAAGGCAACCTTTTATGCAATAAGAGGCATGAATGTAGCCAGCTTTTTCAATGACAAGGCTTTTGAAAAGAAAACAATGACCGCCGAGAAGATGCTGCAAAAAAAGAAGTTTGGTAAAATCTATATAATGCTCGGACTGAATGAGCTTGGATGGACGCAGGTTGATTCCTTTATTAAAAGATACGGCGAGCTTGTGGATTCGGTAAAAAAGTCGCAGCCGGATGCGAAAATCTTTATACAGTCTATACTTCCGGTGTCTGCGGCCAAATCAAAAAGTCATCCCAGTTTTAATAACCCGCGCATTTTAAAATACAACAGACTGATTTATGATATGTGCGTACAGAAAAAAGTCATTTATTTGAATGTGCGAAAGTCGGTTGAGGATAAAAAAGGGAACCTTCCTGCCGAAGCTACGACAGACGGGATTCACATGAATAAAACCTATTGTGATAAATGGATGGATTATCTAAGAATGCATACCGAGGTTCCGGTTGCCACCCCCACGACTAAAAAAACAACCGAAACAAGCAGTACCGAAACTACAACCATAACCGAGCCTTCAACTACACAGACAACCCAAGCAACGTCAACCACAAATAGCGGAACTTTTAAGGGAATCGCGGTGTGATTGATTTCCCGATTACAGAAAGGAATGACCGATTATGAAAAAAATAATGGGTTTTGTAGCGGCACTTGCTCTTTCAGCGGCAATATTTTCGGGCTGTCAATCAAGCAAAGATATTACGATTGACGTAAATGCGCTTGCGGATGACTTGAAAAACAGCATTGAGTTTGTTGATACCCTTTCCGAATCAAAAGACAGCGCATTCTTCGATATTTATGAAATTGATGATACAGATATAAAGGTCAAAAAAAATTATGTTGGATCGGCTACGTCCGAGGAAATCACTGTTATTGAGGCGGTTGACCAAGATGCAGCGAAACGTGTTAATGAAGCTGTTGAGCTTCACTTAGCCGATTATATTGACCAATTTCAGGATTATGCTCCGGAACAGGTTCCAAAACTGCAGAACCCTGTGTTTATGCAAAAAGGAAAGTATGTTATCCTGTGTGTATCGGATGACAATGACACCGCAAAGGAAACCATCGAGAAGTATACAAACTCAGCTACCACCGGCTGAAAGCCGATGGGTTCAGCAAGCGACTGGAAGCTGCTCGCCTTTGTGCTCAAGCTGCAAGCCGAACATTAAAAACCTTGGCTTCCAAAGGACGCGAAGGATTTAAAATCAATACTGTCTCAATTTTTTCACCTTGAAGACCAAGGTTTTTAAACAATCGCTGAGACAATAACCCGGAGGAACCGTAATGGTATTCAGCAGTCTGCTCTTTCTGTTTTATTTTCTGCCGGTTGTTTTATTTCTATATATTATTGTACCAAAGAGGCTGCAGAACGCATTGCTGCTTGTTGTTAGTCTGTTTTTCTATGCGTGGGGCGAACCGGTTTATATTCTAATCATGATAACAGTTATCGTGATTGATTATATTTTCGGACTATGGATTCAGCGCATGAAGGATGCAAGGCGGCCAAAGGCCGCCCGTTTTGCATTGGTGTTTTGCATAATTATTAACCTAGGTATACTCGGCTTTTTTAAATATGCCGATTTCATCATTGACAATATAAACCTGATTCCGGCAGTTTCAATTCCCCTGCTTGGCATTTCCCTGCCGATTGGTGTTTCATTTTATATATTCCAATCCTTGTCCTATACAATTGATGTATACAGAGGCGATGTAACAGCGCAGAAAAGTATTGTTAATTTTGGCACGTATGTTGCTCTTTTCCCACAGCTGATTGCAGGTCCCATTATTCAGTATAAAACCATTGACAGTCAGCTTGAAAACAGAACACAGGGATATGACAAATTCGGCGACGGCGTCCGACGCTTTATTACAGGTCTGGGGAAAAAGGTTCTGATTGCCAATACGGTCGGCGTCATCTGGACAAAAGTATCTTCTTTCGATACGGCAACGGTTCCCGTACTCACGGCGTGGATCGGCATAATCGCCTTTACACTCCAGATATACTTTGATTTTTCAGGATATTCGGATATGGCAATCGGACTTGGTAAAATGTTCGGTTTTGAATTTCTGGAGAACTTTAATTATCCGTACATGTCCAAAAGTATAACCGAGTTCTGGCGCCGCTGGCATATTTCTTTAGGTACATGGTTCAGGGATTATGTTTATATCCCGCTCGGCGGCAATCGTCGCGGACTTACGCTTCAGCTTCGCAATATTCTTGTTGTCTGGCTTTTAACAGGTGTTTGGCATGGCGCCAGCTGGAATTTCGTGGTGTGGGGATTGTATTTTGGACTACTGCTTATGATTGAAAAGCTGTTTTTGCTAAAGATATTACAGCGCATACCCAGAATATTTACACACATATATACCATGCTGTTTGTTATCATCAGCTGGGCTCTATTTGCATTTGACAATCTGTCGCAGGGCATTGCTTTCATAGGCGCAATGTTCGGCCAACACGGGGCACCGCTCTATGACGGCACCTCTATCTATCTTCTGCTTACCAACGGACTTCTGCTGTTAATCGGTGTCGTAGGCAGTACCGATATTCCAAAGCGATTGGTTAATCGGGCAGAAAGAGCGCTTGCCAATCGTCCGGCTTTTGTGACCACTGGAGCATGCGCCGTATTGCTTGGACTATCGGTATTATGTGTTGCCTATCTTGTTGATGCGTCCTATAATCCGTTTCTGTATTTCCGTTTTTAAGAGGAGTGGTGTGCAATGAATAAAAAGATTATTTCAATCGGGTTTGCATTGCTCCTGTTCTCGGTCTCAATCATAAACCTGATCATTCCCCAGCGTTCTTTTTCAGAGAATGAAAACCGATATCTGCAAATGCTTCCTGCACTCAATTTTGAAGACATTATCTCCGGAAAATATTCAGAAAACTTTGCATCCTATTCCTCGGATCAGTTTTTTTCAAGGGATGAATGGATTAGTCTCAAAACGGTTGCCGAGCTTGCGCTGATGAAGAAGGACAACGGGCGTATATATTTTGGCAGCAACAATACCTTATTTGATGCAACAGAGAAAATAGATAATAAACAACTGGATAAAAACACAAATGTTATATCCGAGTATGTCCATACCTTGAAGTCTACATTGCCAGATCTTAACGCTACTGTTTTATTGATCCCCACTTCAACCGAGATCCTGTCTGATCTTCTGCCGGCATATGCCCCTGTCCCTGATCAGCATGCAGCCATCCGAAAGGTATCGAAACAATTAAATGGCAAAGTGACGGTTTATGATCCTACCGATTTGTTGAAAGCCAATAAAAACAATTATCTATATTTTCGGACAGACCACCACTGGACATCGGCGGCAGCCTATTTTGTCTATAGGGAATGGGCGAAACAAACCGGTTTAACACCTTTTTCACAGGATGATACAACAGTGGAACAGGTTTCATCATCCTTTTACGGAACCTTGTATTCCAAAGCGAATCTGTTTACCATCAAACCTGATCTAGTAATGGCATATCGTCCGCTTAAAGCCACACCCGTTTGGGCAAACTACGGACAAGACCATATCACCCAAACCCTTTATTTCGGTGAGTTTCTGGATAAAAAAGATAAATATTCATACTTTTTAGGCGGAAATAAGCCGGCTGTTGAAATCAAAACAGGTACAAAAAACGGCAAAACATTTATGATGATAAAAGACTCCTATGCCCATTGCTTTGTACCGTTTCTGACCTCCCATTTTGAAAAAATCTTGGTTGTGGATCCACGCTATTTTAATGTTGATTATCCGACATACGCAATTGAGAACCATGTAACAGATATACTCTTTCTTTATAATGTCCCCAATTTTTCCACCGATAAGAGCCTGTCAAGGCTTGTTGGATAGTAAAAGAGGCTGCGTTTTGCAGCCTCTTTTACTATCCAATCGATTCATTTTAATCTATTTTCAATAAGCCCTTTTCCAGCATGGTCTGTGCTGCAAGCATTACTCCCAGCTTACCGGAATGATAATTCAGACCACCCTGCATATATGCCGCATAGGGTTCCCGAAGCGGAGCATCCGCAGAAAGCTCAATCGATGCGCCCATCGTAAAAGCACCCGCTGCCATAATTACCGGATTTTCATATCCCGGCATTTCCCAGGGTTCCGGTACTACAAATGAATCTACAGGCGCACCGCGTTGCATCCCCTGACAAAACGCAATCAAAGCTTGGGGTGTTCCCAGTTTCACAGCCTGAATAATATCGGTCCGCTTTTCATCCGCCTTTGGCGTCACTTCATACCCAAACAAAGAAAACAGGGAAGCACAATAAACGGCGGTTTTCAGTGCCTCACCCACAACATGCGGCGCATTAAATAAACCCATATAAAGGGTTCGATTGTGTCCGAGGGATGCCCCTACCTCCCGCCCAAGTCCCGGCGTTGTCATGCGATAAGCGCATTGTTCAACCAGATCAGCACGTCCGCAGATATAACCGCCATTATCCGCAATCCCTCCGCCGGGATTTTTAATCAACGAGCCTGCCATTAGGTCTGCACCTGCAGCCGTAGGTTCATCCCGCTCAACAAATTCACCATAACAGTTGTCAACAAACACAATAGAATCAGGTGATTGCCGGCGTACTACATCAACAATCTTCTTTATATCAGCCACCGACAGCGACGGACGTGTGTTATAGCCCCGTGAACGCTGAATGTGAACCACCTTTGGCTTCACTGTTTTAAGCTCGAATGATATCCTCGGCAGGTCGGGGTACCCATGTGCATCAAGCTCCACCTGTAGAAAACGGATACCGAAATCGCGCAGAGAACCCATATCCGTATGCCGGCCATGGCTGTCATCCTGTCCAATAACCTCTTCCAAAGTATCATAGGGTGCGCCGGTGACTGTCATTAAAGTATCACCCGGCCGCAGTATTCCAAACAGAGCGACCGTAATGGCGTGGGTACCCGAAACAATGCTGTGACGTACCAGCGCATCCTCCGCACCCATAGCTTTAGCAAAAACAGCATCCAGTGTATCTCTCCCCCGGTCCCCGTATCCGTATCCGGTTGTGGACACAAAATGACTCTCACTGACACGATTTTCAATAAAGGATGCCAGCACTTTCTGTTGATTATACTCTGTTATCTCATCAATATTTTTAAATACTGCTTCGGCTTCTTGCTGCGCTTGATCCGCCACAGCAAGAAGCCTGTTATCAATTGAAAAGAACGGTGAATTCATTGCTTTTATGTTCCTATCCTTCCGGTTGTTTTATAAAGATTGCCCCAACTACCGCATTCGATGAAACCGAGACGCAAATACAGCTGGTGGGCATTCCAATTTTTGGGTGACAAAAGCACTTTTTTGCCCTCCTGAATCAGATGATGTGTAAGTGTAAGGACATTTGCGGAAGCATATCCCCTGCCCCGCCCGCTCTCAATTGTGGCAACTGCGCCGATGATTGCCGCGCTTCTGCACTCGGAAATTGTCATGGCACATGAAACAGGAAATCCATCATGCCTGAAACCAATCACCCTACAGCATCCATGTCTAATCCTGTGTGACACGTCAACATACCAGGATTCAAAGGGCGGCAAGCCATCATCAAAACACTTTTGGAGCAAGGGGTAAACCTCCCGCGGTGTTAGCTGGGCGGGTTTCAAATCAGGAGCTTTAAGGTCCGTACCGGAGGTCATAACAGATTCATGTTGGATTGTCCATCCGGTGAAGACGTTTATTTTTCGAGCGGTTTTAAGAGAAGTGCGTATGCCCGTAATCTCTGTTTGCATATCCAAAAAAACAGCCAGCTCCTCAAAATCGGCATCATCTGCCGCCTCAAGCACAGCATAGCCGTCCATCAGCGAGATAAAAGCACGCCGCTCGCTATCGCACCAAAGCCGGATAAAAGGCTGGTCTGTACCGTATGCTGCAACCAATCCCATGATACGAACCGCAGCTTCGGATTCAGGGTGCAAAAAGGCAAGATCCTCTGCTTTTGCAATCCGAATCAATCCTCTTCCTCCCCGGAGGCGAATTCGCCTATCAGCCCCTGCAATAGAATCAGAGTCGC
>DOWI01000353.1 GCA_003519645.1 Oscillospiraceae bacterium | reverse complement strand
AAATGATGTTTGAGCCGAAATTCGTTAGAAAAGCAGACGGAAAACCGGGCGCAGATGAACCGATCCGGCCGGATCTTCACCGCAAACGCTCAAAGTTCAGATACAGAATATGCGGGAAAGCGCCATACCGTTCATCCGGCGGTCAGCCCGCCCCTTTTTTCCGGCAAAGCTCCGGGCCCTGCCTTTCACAAAAAAGCCGCCGCCGGATTTAACCACCGTGTTATAGGGAAACATTTTTAATTCAATAGTTTTGTTGCATTTGGCAGACAGCTTTCACCGAGCTGTCTGCCTTTTGCTATTCTTATGCCACATCTAATTCCTTTTGCAGTTCCTGCGTATCGGTTAAATCCAGTAACCCTACATCGCGATAATAAATTGTTACCTGTTGAAATGCAGTTCTCGAGTATCGTTCGGATTTCTCACCAACCACAATCTTATCAATAAACAGGTGTAGTATTTCGGAGGTCAACTCTGGAATTTCAGGATACTGCTTGGCTTTGGCCATAAATAAATCTACATTGGCGATGCTGCTTTTGAGTTTTTCAAGATCTTGTTCTTTCTCTGGGATAGCAATGGCTACTTCTTTTTGCTCGTCAAGGTAGTCTTTGCTTAGGGCACGAAATACTTCATTGGGTATTTTGCCCAGCACATTATCTTCATAGAGCCGTTTGAAAAGTGCCTTAAGTTCTTCCTCACGATGCTTGAGCTTTACTATTTTTTGATACAAATTTAAAATATCACTTTGCACCTGTGTGGTGTTTTTTTTGTTGAGATACTTTCCAAATAAGCTTTCATGCGTCCGTGCAAGGTGAGTAACACGCCTTAAATCATCCAGCACAATTGCCTTTATGGCATCCTCTCGGATGTAGTGAGATGTACAGAAGTCTTTGCCGTTTTTGTTGTAAGTTCGGCATTTGAAATTATTGTAATTCTCGCCTTTGGTGTGGGTGCGATAGAGGTCAAGCTTGTCCCCACAGTCCTGACAGTATAACAGTCCTGAGAAAATGTTAGGGTTGTCCATAGGTGTCGGTCTGATTTTACTCTCTCTTAACTTTTGGACGATATCCCAAGTTTCTTTGTCCACAAGAGCTTCATGGGTATTTTCAAAACGCACTTGCTCATCGGTTGGACGCACCACACGCTTCTTATTTTTATAGGACTTGGTGGTGTTGACAAGGCTGATGGTGTGTCCAAGATAAACCTCATTTTCCAAAACTCGTATTACATTTTCAGAGTGCCACTTGTATGGCTGCTCCAAATTCAGCTTGGCATTCTTCTTCCCCTCTTTGCGATAATAGTAATGTGCCGGGGTGAGTATCTCACGCTTTTTTAGCTCTCGTGCAATCTGATTGGGACCTTTACCACCAACACAGAGAGAAAATATCAGCTTTACAACCTCGGCAGATTCTTCATCGGGAACAAGATGGCTCTTTGGATTTTCCGGGTCACGCATGTACCCATAGGGAGGCTTGCCACCAAGCCAAGCACCTGTTTCAGCTTTGGCACGCTTAGCTGCACGGATTTTACGGCTACAGTCTTTTGCATAAAGCTCGTTGATTATATTTTTAAAAGGGGTAAAATCATCGTTTCCATACAGACTGTCAATGCCATCTCCGATAGCTATAAATCGCACATCATAGTTGGGGAATACGATTTCAGTGTATCTCCCCACCTCTAAATACTCACGCCCAAATCGGCTCATATCTTTTACGATTATGGTTTCGACCTCGCCATTTTCCACCAGCGACATTAGTTCTTTAAATGATGGTCTATTGAAATTCGTACCCGAATAACCGTCATCTGCCATGAATTTTAGATTTTCAAATCCATTCTCTTTTGCGTATTTCTCTAAAATCAGCCGTTGGTTTTGAATGCTGTTAGACTCACCTTGACTGCCATCATCTTGACTTAGTCTTGCATATAAAATTGTGTACTTATCGTTTGCCATTTTACGGCTCCTTTCTCTTGGCAAACTGAATACNNCATACCCAAACGATTTGCCAAAGTCTATTGGAAAGCTGAAACTATTCAGCTTTTTTCATTACATCCAAGTCAATCAGCTTAATTAGTTTTTCTGTTGGTGTAGCTATTGCTACAGTTGGAAATACAGAAGTAACGAAGAAGGATTGACCGTTTATCTTCATCTGTCGTTCAGTACGCATGCCGGCTTCGTCAAAATATACCCCAGCATCACGATAGATTGGCATTGCTTTTCCATCCTGTAGCCTTGTTAACGGTAATATTTCACCATAAAATCCAGTGTTTTTATTCATTAAATCCTCCTACATTGTCATTTTATATTCTTGACTTTCGTGGTCATCTTTTTTATGCCCATGCCCTCGTTTGCGTTCGTGTACAACAATTTGAGTTGTGGAATCTATTACAGGAGCGGACAGATCAAGAGATTCCACAGACCTGCCAAGGCGGATAATATCACTGCCAAGGGTAACAAGCTGATGAGTATCCAAAGCCAAACTGTCCATTCTATTTGCGGTAATCTCAGTTTGGGCAGAGAAAAACGCTTCTCTTTCTTCCTCCCAGCCCGTGATAAGGTCTGCTGTATCTGTGATAGGCTCTTGTTCAATTTCTCCAAGTCTGCCTGTGTCGGCAGGCTGCTCATCTGGGTTTCGAGACTGTGGTTCTGCTGTTGCAAGGCTTTCAGCTGACTCTGCAAATCCTCTATCCCATCCCAAATGACGCTCTGATTGTAAAACAGAATGTCCAATTTCTCCTGTGTCAGAGGAGAAGGATTGGGCATCGGCTCTTGGAGTGGCTGTGATTTGTTCCGCTGTTTGAGTTCCTCCAGCGACAATTTCCTNNGTTGATTCGTGCAGGCGGTCATCTCGGCATTTCATACCCTTTGGTGTGGTGTAGGTGATACTCTTTCGAGTGTCTGTCCACTTGACACCGTAGCCCTCAAACTCCATCAGCTCGATAAATTCATCTTTACTGGCTGCGTGTTTCATGCACTCATGGATGGTATTCATCAGCCGCATTTTCCAACTTTCGCCCTTGGCTGCTGCGTGATATTCAGCAACACTCATGGATTTGATATGCTCGTGCTTGGGTTTGGATCTGCATATTTCAAAGCCATATTCTATGCACAGCTTGTCATTTAACTGCCGTATAGGTTATAACTCTGGGGTGCTGATGTGAAACTTTCTGCCGGAGTCAAAGGCAACCGAGTTGATAATAAAGTGAGAATGAATGTGGTCCNNGGATCGACGTCGGCACCCTTGGGGAAAGACTGCACCATGTGGTAGTACATACGACCGCTGTCTTTGTCGTGTAACAGCTTGGTGTTGATAAATTCGTGGTAGACAGTTTGGGGGGAGCAGTTCAGCCCCGACACCAAACGCTCACCCTCAAACAGTGTCTTTTCAGTTTTTATGGCATAGTTCATCAC
>DOWI01000341.1:3474-4165 GCA_003519645.1 Oscillospiraceae bacterium | reverse complement strand
GGCGACAGCTCCCTCTGGGAGGGAGCTGGAGTAAGCGTATGCGGGCTTAGGGATAGCGTTTTATGTTGACTTATTGGGTTGCTGTTATTACAATAAGCTAAGCAGCTATATCTATTAGAAAAAGGCAGGGTTGATTAATGGGAAAATCTGATTCAAAATTTGTTGCGGACTCGCGCACCCAGCAAGTTCAAATTATTCTGCCCCAGCACGCCAACGCATATAAGCGGCTGTTCGGCGGGGTTTTGATGCAGTGGATTGATGTGACTGCGGCTGTAACAGCAAGGCGGCATTCCTGTACTGAGGTGACTACCGCCCGGATTGACATGCTGGAATTTGTTGCCCCTGCCTATGTCGGCTGTACGGTTTTGCTGGAGGGCTGTATCACCCATGTCGGAAACACATCTATGGAAGTACGTGTAGACACTTATGTCGAATCACTGGACGGAAATCGGGAAAGGGTGAATCGGGCGTATCTGGTACTGGTTGCACTGAACGAACAGGGGCAGCCGGTTCAGGTGCCCGGTCTGATTCCGGTTACAGACGAAGAACGCGCCGAATGGGAGGCAGGCATTAAAAGACGTGCCCTTCGCAAGCAGCGCCGAGCCGAGAAATATTGAGTAGGGTCGGAAATTGTTCGAAGTGCCGGAGGGAGTGATTAGGGATCACTCTCATAGTGAAAACATCTCCCTCA
>DOWI01000341.1:0-3401 GCA_003519645.1 Oscillospiraceae bacterium | reverse complement strand
GCGGATATTGAATCCGCCCCTACAACCCTTGCACTAGTTTTCATTAACAGGCTTGAAAGCCCATAATAAATCTGTCCCCACGCAAATTAAAGCGGGGTGACTGATTTATTATGGGCTTTTCGGGTTTTACAGCTTCATTGGTTGGCTGTTCTTTTTTGCTTGCTTATAAAGAGAGTAACCGAGAAAATGGCGAGGGCAAAGCTCAACTGAATCAGCATTGGCGTTATAATATCATTTCCGGCTTTCAGCCCTGACGTTCCGATTGCACGATTGGCGCGGATATACCAGTAGGCGGGCAGGAAGCTGGCAACACGAAGTACACCGTCGCCCAGCAGCTCCTGCGGAACCATGACCCCGCACAAAAAGCTCATGCCTAAAGAAACCACATTGGTGATTGCAGCCTGGACATTGTAGCTTTTAATAAGGATGCCCACTAAAAATCCGATGGCCGTACATACTATGGTGAATACCAGTGAGTTAAGGGCAAGGATGGGAAGCAATCCGGATGTTAAAAGCGGTTTTCCATATAGAATAATGCCGAATAATACAATCAGTGCCCAGCAAAAGAGGGAGTATATGATACTGCCCAAAGCCAGCTGAACGCTCATGCTCCTTTGCTTTATGGGGGAGCATAGGTTGCGCCGTTTCAAATCGGGTTGGTTGAATACCATCATGATGGTGCTCAGCCCGATGGTGCTGATTGCAAGTATTATATAGGCAAAGAAATTGAAATAGAATAGATAGCCTGTTGAATTGTTGTCGGTATGGGTGGCTTTCATTTGAATATCGGCTTTGGCAGACAAACTTTGAGAGACAAGCCTTGCTTGGTCTTCAGACGGCAGGCCGCTGAAATCGGCTGTCAAACGCAAGGCCTGCAGATACCTATCAATCAGAATATCTACATATACCGCCGATATCGAATCGGGTACTGCAACGGTTTCAATATGCGCTTCACTGCTTGCCCCGAAATGTTCTGTAAAGCCCTTTGGAATAATGGCAATATATTCAATTTTTCTGAAAAACAGCATATCCTGCAGCTTTTCAGTATCGTCGGGGACATCCACAATATTGCTGGTTTTGGATAAATAACCAATCAAACCCTTTATAACATTCGACTCTGTATCCCTGTTGACTACGGCAATATTGATTTTCGTTTCGGTAAAGCCGGCAGTGGGGGAGGAATTGAAGCTTTTGGAGGTCATGAAGGCAATACCGAGAAACACCAAAAGATAGATAAGGAGAGAGTTCTTGCTGGCATTGATAATCTTAAAGTAGGTTTTAAATACTTGCATAACGTTCCCTCCTGATAAAGACAAAACTGCCCGCAGTCAAACCCAAAGAGATGATGCTGAGTATGCCGATATTTAAAAAGAAGCGGTCCAGTGATTCATAGATATAAAGGCTGTAGAATGCGTCGGTGAGAAGTGTCGCGGGGTTGATTAGATTGAGTATGGGCGCCTTTTGGGCAATCATAATCTTCATATCACCGATCATCAACCCTGCAAGGAAGCTCATCACCATGGAAAATCCCAGCAGGATGGCTGTTTTTACTCCTTCGCTTTTTCGGATTGCCGAACCGACAAAGGTTCCGAAGGATATGCCTGTGACACACCCTATAAAGCAGGTAAGCACCACATAGCCCCATCTTGTTCCGAAATCGGCACCCAAAACAAATGCGATATAGCATACCGTTATCATGATTTCGGCAAACAGGATGGTCAAGGCGGCAAGCCCGTCGCTGACGACCGAAGCCATCTTATGGGTTGGCGCAACGCTTCGGCGGGCGCCCAGCGCAGATAGATTCGCCTGCATATCGGTTGTGTTTCGCATTCCCCAAAATGAACCGTAAAGACATGCCATCGCAATCAGCGCATAGAAGTAGTTGAGCATTGGGTTGGGGTCGGCGCCGCTGAAGCTGATTTCCTTTGTGTAGCTGATGTGCTTGCCGAGTGCATTGAACAATCCCTGATTGGCTGCATCTGGGTTTGCTTTGAGTATGGCAGCTACCTCCTTTTCGGTTTGCAGATACTGATCTAAAAACGCTTTAATGATGCTTTGATTCACGCCCGATTGCTTCACTTTAAGCGAGATGGTATCCGAAACCGTGATGACACCTGATATTTCGCCGCTTTCAAGCTGCTTTTCGGCTTGCTCTCGGTTTAGGACAGACAATTGTAAGATGGGATTATCCCCGGTTGAAGCGGCTTTCAGAGCATCGGCAAAATATGTGTTGTTTATATATGCCTCATTATTGACAACCGCCGTGGGTACAGGTTTAAAATTTTCTGATTTATTCATAATACTGCCGAATGCAATATAAAAAAAGGTTGCGAGAAGCAATGGAAACATTAGAGTCCAAAATAGATTATCCTTATCCCGCAGCAGGGTTTTCACCCGTGAAGTATAGAGAAATAAAAACAAGGTGATAACCTCCTTTAATCACGAAGTTCTTTTCCGGTAATTTCCAGAAAGACATCGTTCAGTGTGGGCGGTTCGGAAAATACACGTCCAAAAGAAATATCGCGTGATTTCAGGGTGTCGAGCAGGCGAATCAGATTATGCTTTCCACCCGAGCAAAGCACGGTAAGCCGGTTGTTTATAAACGTAGCATCTGTTACATGGGGAAGGCTGCGAATTGCTTCGAGATCTTCCTCCGACAGGGCATACAATTCAGCTGACAGGGTTTCTCCGGTTTTTATCATTGCCTTCAGCTCGTCTTTGGTTCCGGTTGCAAGTGTTTTGCCCTTGTCTATGATTGCGATTCTGCTGCATATTTGCTCAACCTCTTCCATATAGTGAGAGGTATAGACAATGGTGGCGCCTTCACGATTTAGACGTTGGATACCTTCCAGAATATTGTTGCGGCTTTGGGGATCTACCGCCACGGTAGGCTCGTCAAGAAAAATGAGGTTGGGCTTGTGAGCAATACCGCAGGCGATGTTCAGTCTGCGAAGAAGACCGCCCGACAGCTTTTTGGGCATAAACTTGCGGAAATCCTGCAACCCTACAAACTCGATGGCTTCATCTGTGTACCGGTCACGTTTGTCCTTGTCAGGGATATAGAGCCCGCAGAAATACTGAATGTTTTCATAAACCGTTAATTCGTTGAAAACCGCCACATTTTGCATCACAACCCCGATATTGCGTTTAATGTCATAGGCATCGGGAGACATTGGCTTGCCGAAAATCTCGATTGTCCCCTTGTCGTATTTCAGCAATGAAAGCATACAATTAATTGCTGTAGTTTTTCCTGAACCGTTGGGGCCCAGCAGTCCGAATATTTCACCCTGTTCAATTTCCAGACCGAAATGATCCAGTGCAAGCAAATCGCCGTACCGTTTTACCAGATTTTGTACCTTTATAATCATCTGTGTTTCCTCCTACATGTAAGACTGTGGCTG
>DOWI01000276.1 GCA_003519645.1 Oscillospiraceae bacterium | reverse complement strand
CGTTGGGTAGTGAAAAACTCCATGCAAAAACGCGCCCAAGACTGCGGGATATGATCAATGACTTACATCGCACGGGTAAAAAGGTTATCTTCACAATGGGCAAAGGCGGCGTAGGTAAAACGACTGTCGCTGCGGCGATTGCCATAGGCTTATCAGCCAAAGGACAGAAGGTTCATCTTGCGACAACCGATCCTGCCGCACACCTGAAATTTGTCTTGGATGAACACAGTGGCATCCATATGAGCCACATTGACGAACATGAGGTTTTAGAGAAATACAAGGAAACTGTTTTGAAAAAAGCGAGAAAAAACAATATGAGTGATGATGACATTGCTTATATTGAAGAAGATTTGCGTTCACCTTGCACGCAGGAAATTGCAGTTTTCCGTGCATTTGCTGATATTGTAGACCGTGCAGAAAAAGAGGTTGTTGTTATTGACACGTTACCAACAGGGCACACACTTTTACTGCTTGACTCCACACAGAGTTATCACAAAGAAGTACAGCGTACTATGGGTGATACGCCGGAATCCGTGAAAAAGCTGTTGCCGAAGTTACGAAGTGCAGATGAAACAGAAGTTGTCATTGTAACACTTGCTGAAACAACCCCAGTATTCGAAGCTATGCGATTAGAGGAAGATTTGCATCGTGCAGGCATCCATAGTAAGTGGTGGGTTATCAATTCCTCGCTCTATGCAACGGATACCAAGAATCGGATGCTTAAAGCCAAAGCAAGTAACGAAATTGAGTGGATCAACAAGGTTGCTACTCATGCAGATGGAAATTTTGCAGTTATTAAGTGGAGCAGTGAAGATATTAAAGGAAATAAGCTGTTAGAGCTATAAGGAGGACTTTTATGATAAAGGAAGTGAAAAAACCAAAGGTGGCATTTATCTGTGTGCATAACTCTTGTCGCAGTCAAATTGCTGAAGCACTTGGTAAACATCTTGCCGCAAATGTATTCGAAAGCTATTCTGCGGGGACGGAAACGAAGCCGCAGATCAATCAAGATGCGGTACGTCTTATGAAAGAAATATACGGCATTGACATGGAGCAAACACAGCATTCAAAATTACTTGAAGATATTCCTCCCGTTGATGTTGTTATCACAATGGGCTGTAATGTAGCGTGTCCGTTTCTACCCTGCAAGTATCGTGAGGATTGGGGACTGGATGACCCCACAGGGAAAAGCGACATAGAGTTTGAACGCACCATAAAAGAAATTCACTCTAAAATCGAAGATTTACGAGAACGAATCATAAATAATCCTCTGTAAGAAAAGCCGCTGGCGTTTGCGCTGTGCTGTGCAGTTTGCCAGCCGCTTTCCTTTATCACATCCCCAAAATCGTCCAAATATAAGCCGGTGCGGTAATCGTGAAAATTAAACAAGCAAATAGAATAGCTGGGCCAGTCCATTCAAACTGTCCACTTTTTCGATAATCAAAATAAGCCATACCGAGCTTGGCAAAGAAAAACACCGCCAAAATTAAGTCGATTGCAGGGAATACAACCTTGTTTACTACTGTCTTGATTTGCCCGGAAGCATCATTCCAAGTTCCCTCAATGGCTCCGGCAACATCCCCCGCAGCAAAAGCTGTGGTGCTAAAAGCAAGGCACACAAGCACTGCAATCACAAGGCAGAATACTATTTTTTTGTTTTTTGTCATACATTTCTTCCTTTCATTTTAAGGGTTCAGAGGACCGATATGCCAGTCATCCCAAACAGAACCTTTGATGTTTAATGTGTCGGCTAGGTTTGATGAAAGCATACCCATAGGCGTCCAACTATCAATTACCCAAGTGTTCACTTCATAGCTGCCATTGGGAAACCACAAAGGTGAGAAGTGGGTTCTGTTTTTGTAGGTAGAGTAGTGATTTTTCTTAAACTCAAAGCTACCATCGCCGATTCTTTCAAGCAATCTATAGTAGATCTTGTAGCCAAACTCTGGGAAATAGCTGACAGCATTTTGTGGCTTACTGACGGCAGAACTTTGGTTGGTACTGACACTTGCAGATACCTTTTGATTGATGCCATATCCGCTTTTCATGGTAGAGCCTGTGGCTGTTGGGTTTTTGCTGTCACAGGTAATATTCATATTTGCAGAAAATGAAGCAGAATAGCGGTTCAAATCAAACTCCCACCATCCCTCATCTACCCAATTAGACACCCAATAACGACTTGTATGGGTTTTGCCGTCGCTGTCTGTCCAGCTATCTCTTTCCCAGTGACCACGATCCACCCAGTACTCTTGCCACCAAGGACGCCACACCGACCAATCTGCTCTTGTCTTTTCTGCCCTTTGTGGAACAGGTTCATGTCTGAAGCTATCGTTACGGTCATCGGCAACAGGGTTCGGCGGTGGGTTCTTATCAAGGTCAACAATCTTGCAGTTGATAGTGGCTTTATCCGTACCACCGGGGCCACGAACAGAAACATTAATAACCATATCCTGCTCGGTAGCGGGGGTGGTCCATTTTACCCATGCGAGCTGGCTATCGCCATTGGGGTAATAGACATTGCCCACATTGTAGGTTCTGCCGTCAATATTGAAGCTTACCCTTGTGGGATTGTCAGGATCAGACTGCCCACCACTGACAGTAACTGCTGTAATAACCTCGGTATTTACTCGATATTCATAGTCATAGGAGGACACCACAGGCTTTTCGGGCTGCTCGGTAAATCTGACAATACCAATACCAAGAGAGGACTTTATATCTGCATTAGATGCAGTTTTAGTGGTGCTGCCACTCCACGCAGGATAGCCAAGGTCTGATACTTCGAGAAACATGGCAAGAGGTAGGTTTTTATGAGATAGTGATGCCATTCGTCTGCGAAGCAAACCACTGACTTGCTCGTCATAGATAGCCGCTTCGGTTGCCGTTGTTAATACCATAACTCCTTCAAACTTATAAAAGGCAAATGGCTCTATTAACAACTTGTATTTGCCACTGATAAGCACATCAAAATCCATACCTGTATGCAGTGCAATTCGCTTAATTACTTGTTCATCTGTAAAATAGCTTTTAATTGCTGCAATATTATTACTACCATTAGTGCTTATAATTTTCGGCATAGTCTGCACAGGCTTGATACAAGTATATCCGCCCTGTTGCGGAGAAAGTGCCTTACCATTGCTGTATTGAATCTTGCTTACTTTACCAAAGTTATAAATTGAGGAGCTTGGTGTGCGGTTACTGATATCTATGGGAGTGGTGACCGCAGCATGAGTATCTGCTTTTACCACCGTTATCCTTACTCCTTCATTGCCCGGCGACCACACATTGGTGCTTGTGCCACTTCCCATATCGCCACCGCCACCGTCAATATTTCCATCTCCCACAGCAAAAGCAGGGATAGAAAAACTGCACACAATGGCAAGGGTTAGACAGAGTGCTGTTATGATTTTTTTCATCTAAGCTCCTTTCCGCAAAAGAAAAATGCACCGCTTAACTGCAGTGCATTTCTTTTAGCTATTTTGCTTTAATCCATAATGCCAATTTTATTTCCATTTTCATACATACCATCATCTACAATCGTTTGGTTATCGCCCATATTAGGTACATTATCGAAGCCCGGCAAGCCACCTGTTGGTTTGCTCGGCTGTTCCTTGGGATGTTCCTGTGTCTGCGGAGGAGTGGGATTTTCCTCGGTGGGCTTATCTACTTTCTCTCCATTCGGCTTCTGCTCCGGGTTAGTGAGTTCTTCCTCTGTGTAGGTAGGTTTATCGGGGATATCAGATTGTATCGTTTGGTCGGTGCCTTTGTCATCACCATTTAGATTTTCTGTTTCATTGGGGAGTTCAATGTTGGGAACCTTAATGTCATTTTCTTTTTCTGTGATATCAGGTGTTTCCGCCACAACGCTTTGGGATTCACTTCTGCTGTTTGGAATGTCCACATCGTCAGTGGTTGGAGTTTTGAATTCTCCTGCAATAAGGATTACAAGCACTGCACTGATGGCAAGACCGCCTGCAATTACAAATCTTTTCTTTGTCTTATCTGTCATATTTTTCATAAGGCTTTTCCTCCTATGTTTTTGTTAAGGCAAACACTACTACACAAAGCAAATAATAGCTACTGAAAGATGATAAGTTAAGGGAAAGTTAAAATATTGGAGTGTAACCAGCACTGTTTTTCACCTTAATTCTCATAGGTGGCAGCAACTTTCCGCCAAAGGAAACAGGCACTTCGACCATAATAGAACTATCTATCTTAAACCTGTTATCCTCACGATCTGCTGTGGCAAGTGGTGCGTTTTCAATATCCACTTGGAGATTCCATATTCTAAACTGCATTTCAGTGGTATCGCTTGCAGATTTCACATGGTAATCATTTTCAATGTAAAGTCCGAGGATTGTATCCATTTTATCATAAATATCGCCATAGTCCAAGGATTCCTCAAAGTCATCTACTATTGGCTGGTATCCGCCAGAATACCCCTCACGCACCCCATGATAAACATCTTCATAGTTTTCGGTGACGGTGGCAATGACGGCATCTTGCAGGGCATCACGAACACCTTCGGCTACTATCATAAGGCGAAAGTATTCGTGATGCCCTGCAAGATGCC
>DOWI01000320.1:6152-13243 GCA_003519645.1 Oscillospiraceae bacterium | reverse complement strand
AGTTTCAAAAAGCGGTACATGAGAATATTATTTTTCCGAAAAGGCTCTCGGAAATTTGCGGAGATTGTCAGTGGAGCGATATCTGCGAAAAGTTAATTAAATAAGAAAAAGACAGGCAGTTTATTTCTAAATTGTCTGTCTTTCGTTTACTCACAGTATTTTAATCACATAATTTACAAATAGTATAAGATTTATATTAAATTTTGGGGTTTCTCACCCCTCACCATCTGCCGCATAATGAGTTTAGTAAAATAAAATCACAGTCCATTTTATTATATTGACATACATTAATATATTAAAAAAAGAATAGACAATGTATTTTAATTGCCTATTATTGTTTACTTATGGTAATTTATACAGGACATAATACAAATAGTAATGACATCTATGTTAAATAATATCTTTAACAAAGGTTTAAATATAAAAGAAATTCAGCTCTAATTTGTCTTCTTATATTTACATATAGTATTTAATCTACTAAATATTACAAATTGTAAAAACAATATGTTTTTATACAAAAATTACTTTATATTATAAAATCAGAAACAGTAAAAAGGAATATAGCTGTTTTAGATAATTGATTTAGATTTACGAAACGTATATATATCTTACTATATTACAATAGGTATTAAAAATCCCGGTTAAAAATTTTAAAATATATTAAATAATGAAATGGCGGGCGAGGTACAGAGAGAAATCAGCCAAAAACAGGTGAAAAGCAGAGCAAATATATAACTAAATTAAAATAATCGGTTTTTAGCCTTGACATAGCTGCGGCGATATGTTAGTATCATACATGCAATTCATTTGCACCGTTTTTTGGTGCGCTTTTTTAATAAAAGGCGGCTCTGCAAAAAATGCAGGGTTTTGTGATGATTATTCAGATAAAATTCAGGAGGTTAAAGCTATGTCTACCTATATGCCAAAAGCCGGCGAAATTGAGCGCAAATGGTATGTGCTCGATGCAGCAGGCAAACCGCTTGGTCGTGTTGCGGCACAAGCTGCTGTTTTGCTTCGCGGCAAACACAAAACAACATTTGCTCCGCATGTTGACTGCGGTGATAATGTTATAATTATCAACTGCAAAGACGCAGTTCTTACAGGCCACAAACTTCATAAGAAATATTATTACCGTTTTACAGGCTATATCGGCCACTTAAAATCAGTAAGATATGATACCCTTATGGAAGAAAAACCATGCAAAGCCATGGAACTTGCAGTAAAAGGTATGATTCCGGATAATACTATCGGTCGTACCGCAATCACAAGACTGCGTTTGTTCGAGGGTGCAGAGCATAAGCATGCTGCCCAAAAACCGCAGGCTTGGGAACTATAAGGGAGGAGGATTAGATTATGTACGATAAAGCACCATATTTTTATGGAACAGGCAGAAGAAAGAGCTCCGTTGCCCGTGTAAGAGTTTACCAGGGAACAGGAAAAATCACAATTAACGATAGAAATATCGACGATTATTTCGGTCTTGATACACTTAAACTCATTGTACGTCAGCCGTTGGTTTTGACAAATACAAATGAGAAATTCGACGTTGTCTGCCGTGTAGCAGGCGGCGGCGTAACCGGTCAAGCCGGCGCAATCCGCCACGGTATTTCACGCGCACTTTTGCAATACAACAGCGAGGAGCTTCGCCCCGTTCTGAAAAAGGCCGGGTTCCTTACCCGTGACCCGAGAATGAAGGAGCGCAAAAAGTACGGACTCAAAGGCGCCCGCCGTGCACCCCAGTTCTCAAAGAGATAATCTGTTATACAGGATATCCAAATCCCCGAGCCGTTTATCCGGTTCGGGGATTTTTTTATTGCATTGCAGGCTCTCGCCTGTTTTGATGCGTAAAAACCAAACCCGAATCAAGAATAATTTTAAAGTATAAATAATGCTGAGCGGAACAAAATAACACTAAAATATAATGTGAGGTGCTATTTTGGATATTCAACTATCTCAAAAAGAAAGAATGCTTCTGGAAGACCAAAAAAATCATGAGCAGATCTGTATCGAAAAGTACGCAAACTATGCCAATCAATGCTCTGACACCCAGCTCAAGCAGATTTTTAACGCAAACGGGCAGGTCGAGCAGGAACACCTGAACAGCATCAACCAGCTTTTGAGCGGGAAATTGCCCCAGACCGGACAACAGCAGGGACAAAACCAAAATCAAAGCCAAGCTCAGAACCAAAGCGGGGGGCAGGCAGGTTATCAAAACCGGGTGAATCAAGCCAACCAGGCTGGCACAGCTACGGTATCACAAAACAATGTTAAAGATATGTGTACCGACATGCTGATGACCGAAAAATATGTGTCCGGTGCATACGATACTTCCATCTTCGAGTTTCAAGACACAAGAGTCAGGGATGTTCTCAACCATATACAAAAAGAAGAGCAGAAACACGGGGAAGCAATCTTTCAGTATATGAACAGCAAGGGACTTTATCAGCCGCAATAAAGAAAGAGCCGCAAAATGGATTTGTTCATTTTGCGGCTCTTTCTTTATTTTTTTTAGTTAACCTGCTCAATTAACATTTTTTAGGAATAATATGGGAATTGTGTGATTATACTAGAGATAAATAACATAAACAGGAAATAGTGGAGGTTGGACGCCATGGAGCCTAATACAAAGGATATAGGTAAAGGGAAATATATAAAAATCTTAAAAATGATTGGAAACATTGTGTTTGCAACGTTTTCAGTATTAATCGGGATTATCGTACTTTTTTCTATATTTTCTAAACTCAAAGGAGACATACCCTCGATTGCAGGGTATCAACTATATAATGTGCTAGGCAGCAGCATGGAACCTTCATTGCATAAAGGTTCCATTGTGTTGATTAAGAGAATCAACCCTGAAGATTTAGCTGTAAACGACATTATTACTTTCAGGGGTAATGGTGACAGCAATAAATTGGTAACACATCGTATTGTCTCAATTAATAGGACAGACTCTCTTTCTTTTGAAACACGAGGCGATGCAAATGATGCAAATGATATTTCGCCGGTTTTAGCATCTCAAATATTGGGTAAAGCCGGCATCTCGATTCCGGTTGTTGGATACCTGGTCCATTTCACACAATCCAAAGTTGGGCTGCTAACCATGATAATCATACCTGGGGTATTGATTATAATTTTTGAGTTGCGCAATCTGATTAAGTATATGATTCAGTTTAAACAGGCAAAAGTGCAAACTGAAAACAACTAATCAGAAAAATTGTAGAAAAGGAGATGTTACCACTTAATGCATTTATATTATGCGTTAGCATTTCATCCCGGGTAATGCACATTTAAAATTGCAGGGACTCTTTATTAAAAAGGCAGGGAGTCTGCCGAAACACAAAACAAAAAACGGAGGTTATATTTATGACAAAAAAGATTCTTATGTGTGTTATGGTTTTAGCAATTTCTATTACAATGGTAGTTGGAGCAACAACCGCATATTTTTCTGATAAAGAGACCAATAACGGCAATACCTTCACAGCAGGAACATTGGATCTGTTGATTAATGGAGAAAATGATAATTTGGTCTTATACAATGTTGAGAAGATGGTTCCGGATAACGAGGGCTATAAAAGATATACCCTGAAAAACACAGGAAACGTTGATGGATATTTGAATGTTACAAAAATCACTGTAACAGAAAAAGAGAACGGTTTAACCGAACCTGAATGGGAAGCCGGAGACAGAACCTCAAATGAAGGCGAGCTTGGCCGGTTTCTGCGGCTGTTCTTGTATATTGATAATGATAGTGAACAAAACAATGGTTACTCTATAGGTGATGAAATAATCTATGACGGAAGATTAAATGTCATAGAACCAAGCTACACATTTAATAGGCTTATAAAGGCCGGTGAAGAAATAGTAATTCGTTGCAACGTAGGCTTTTATGAGCATGCTGATGTGAATATGGCTCAAAGTGATCAATTAACTTTTGGAATTGAGTACGCTTTATCCCAAAAACCCGTCAATACCACCGTTCCTACAGCATCATAATAAAGTATTGTTAAAAGGTAGAAGCCGTTGTAAGGGCGGGGGGAGAACTCCCGCCCGGCAGCGGGACGGCAATGCCTGCGCGATTCGTAATAAAAGCAGCAAAATATCATGAGATTTGAATACCTTTCAGGAGGTATACGATTGTTTGGTAATCGATTTAGAGTCATTTCTATCATTCCTATAATACTAATAATATTTTGTGCTTTTTTATATCATATTCAAACCTCACAAGTCAGTGGGTTGGAGATCATCGGAAACAATAAAGGATTATCCATATCCCATAATGAGCCATTATTTAATATGGAAAAAATGGTTCCCGGAGAAGCAAGTACCGCTGTAGTTACCATAAAAAATGAAAGCAATGCGCCATTTTCCGTTTCATTGAATTCAAAAAAAACAAATGGTGATGATCAGTTATTTCAAGCGCTTATGATTACTGTCAAGGATGATAATACTATATATTATCATGGTGGATTAAAGGAATTAAAAAATATAAATCTGAAACCGATTTCTTCAAACAAAAATGAAAATTACACGTTACATGTGCTTTTTCCGGCTGATTTAGGAAACGAATATCAAAAAAAGTCTGTTACAGTTACATTCATTTTCTCAACCAATCGTATAGATGATGTCAATGCGAATCAAGGAAATTCCCAGTCAACCGGTACAGGCGAAAAAACAACGGCTCTAATCATTGCCGTAATGATTTCAACAGGTTTACTCGGAATTATAATATATAGTAGCAAAGTTAAACGCTACCGTCATACTGATTTCTAAATCAAACATTCCTAATTATACCAAAGCCCTGTATATAAGCCGTTTTCGCTTATATACAGGGCTTTTTAAGTGTATTCATAGACACAGTGGCAAATTAATCAGAACCGAGACCCGTCCTGTGTATTTGGATACCTATCTAACCGCCACCAAATCGGTTTCAACAGTCTGGGCAGTATATAGATGATGGTACAATCCCTTTTTTGCAATCAGCTCGTCATGGCTGCCCTCTTCAAGAATGCTCCGGTCACCGATATACAGGATCTTGTCACACGATTTAATGGTTGACAAACGATGGGCGATGATAAACGAGGTACGCCCCTTTAGCAGAACCTTGATTCCTTCCTGTAACAGTCTTTCGGTCTTGGTATCAATTGCCGAGGTAGCCTCATCAAGAATCAGGATGCGCGGGTCAGCAAGCAGGGTACGGGCAAATGAAATCAGCTGTTTCTGTCCCGCCGACAAACGGCTGCCCCGCTCGTTGACCTCAGTATGATACCCTTTGCTCATTTCGGAAATGAAGTCATGTGCGTGAACCGCTTTGGCCGCCGCGATGACCTCTTGGTCGGTTGCGTCCAGTCTGCCGTAACGGATATTATCCATGATGGTTCCGCTGAAAATAAAGCTGTCTTGCAGCATGATTCCCATCTGGGAGCGAAGTGAATGCAATGTCACCTTAGAAATATCATGCTCGCCGTCAATCAGAATCGATCCGGCGGTTAAATTATAAAATCTGCTGATCAGGTTGACTACGGTTGTTTTGCCGGCGCCGGTGGGTCCGACCAGTGCAATGCTCTGTCCCGCTTTTACGCTGAAATAAACATTCTGGAGGATTAGGATGTCGGGGTCATACCCAAAGGAGACACCCCGAAACTCCACATCACCGCCAACGGCAGGAAGCTCGGAGGCACCGGGAATATCATCAACCGTAACAGGCTCATCCATGGTCTCGAAAATGCGCTCCAGATAGGCAACGTTGTTGATAAACATATTATAGATATTTGCAAGATTTAAAATCGGCTGCCAAAATCGGCTGACATACTGACCCATGGCAAGAATTACGCCGAAGGATACAATGGTGCCGCCCAACCAATAGACGCCCGCAATATACATAAAGGTGAACACGATCTGGGTAATCAGCTCGGCGCTGACCCATATAGTGTTGCCGATAGAGACGGCTTTCATCCATACTTTTTTGCATGCAACCGCAAGCCGCCGCATGATTGAGATGTTTATTTCCTGCCGTGAAAACAACTGACTGACACGCACCCCGTCGATGCTCTCGGCAAGATAGGCGTTATAATTCGAGCTTTTATTGGATTGCTCCTGCCACGCTTTTCGCTGACGCGGTTTAATAATGATAATTAACGTTATGAAAATAGGAAGTCCTGCGAGAATTACCCATGAAAGCGTGGCGTTGGTATTAAACATAAATACGATAATGACCACAAGATTAATAAATTCCAGTATGCTGTTGATAATCCCGTTTGACAGCATGTTGGCAACCGAGTTTACGTAATTGATTACCCTGACCAGAATTTTTCCGGCGGGACGGCTGTCATAATAACTGAACGGCAGCTTTTGTAAATGCGCAAACAAATCTTGACGGATATCATAGATAATGTCCTGGCTGACGAGAGCCATAATCCTTGCCCGTATGGTGGTAAAAACAATACCGAGCAATATGATGCCGGTATACAGCAGTGCCAGCCGCAGCAAGAGTGCAACATCCTTGTTGGGGATGGCATCGTCCAGCGTCCACTATCAGATTTTAGGGCCGAACAGCCCTGCCACACTTGCCAAACCGCTCAAAATCAGCGCCAGCAGCATCTTGAAACGGTGACGGCGGACATACACCAAAGCGCGTTTAAGATGTGCCATCCGAAACGGGGACTCAAGCTTCTCGTCAACATCAAATCTATTTCGTGCCATCAGCAGACACCCCCTTGCGCCGCTGTGCCGGATTTAGCAGCCCAATCCTCTGCATCCACCGGTATATCGTTTTGCAGGGCATAGGTTTCCCAGTAATATCCCCTANNGCGTTCGGCGATTCGCCCGTGATCCAGTACAATGATCTGGTCGGCGTTTTTCACCGATGAAATTCTCTGGGCGATAATGATTTTTGTACAGGGGAAGGGCAGTTCCATAAGCTGCTTTTGTATGTATTTTTCGGTCTCCAGATCGACTGCCGAGGTGGTGTCATCCAGAATAAGCACCGGAGGCTGAACCGCCAGCGCCCTTGCCAAAGCAATACGCTGCTTTTGCCCTCCGGACAACCCCACGCCGCGTTCACCCACGATTGTATCATACCCTTCGGGCATTCT
>DOWI01000320.1:0-6143 GCA_003519645.1 Oscillospiraceae bacterium | reverse complement strand
CCGCCGCGGCCCGTCTTGCAAAGTCATGAACCTCTTCCTCACTCATGGACTGATTCCCAAAAGCGATGTTCCCTTCAATTGTATCCGAAAACAGAAAAACATCCTGCGTTGCGGTTCCAATCGAGCTTCTTAGCTGGCCCAGCTTCCAAAACCTTATGTTGCAGCCGTCCAGCAGGATTTCGCCGCTGTCGACATCATAGAATCGTGCGAGAAGGTTAATCAGGGTTGTTTTCCCCGATCCGGCAGGACCGATGACTGCCAAGGTTTCTCCCGCCTTTACCTCAAAGCTTACATGATCTAGAATCTTAACCTTGCCGAATGAAAAGCTGACATCCCGAAACGATATATTCCCCTCGGTTTTGACATGATCGACTGCATCCGGCCTGTCGGCAATCAGTGGGCGTGAATAATAGACCTCCACCACTTTACCTGCACTTGCCATAAAGTGCTGAAGATCATTAATCAGGGTACCGAGATTGCGCATGGGATTTGCGAGCGCCCATGATAGCGACGTAAAGATATACAGCTTACCCGCTGTCAGACTGCCGTTTATGATGAAAAAACCGCCTAAGAAAACAGTGATTAGTGTCATGAAATTTGCCAGAATTTCAATGACAGGGAAGAAGCGGAGCCAAAGGCGGTTAATCGTAAGGTTGGCATCACGAAAACTGCGGTTACGTTCTTCAAAGCGGTCACGCTCAAAGGTTTCGCGGGCGAACGCCTTAACCACCCGGTTTCCCGCAATATTTTCCTGTGCTGCCGTATTCATTTCGGACAGCCTTTCCCGCATACCGATAAAGTGCGGGCGCACCTTTTTTGAATACATTCGGGTTACCAGCATCAATAAAGGCGTTACGGCAACCAACGCAAGGGTGAGCTTCCAGTCAATGATAAGGAAGAAAATCAATGTAGACGTAAACATTACCACCGAGTCGACTATCTGGTAGATTAAAAAGGATACGAAATGCCGGCACCAGTCAAGATCGCCGGACAACCGTGTCATAAGATCACCTGTACGATTGCGGTCAAAAAAGCGGCTTTCCTGATTCTGCAGGGTTTCAAAAAGACGGCAGCGAAGGTTCAGCAGCACGCTCTGTGAAGATTTTTCGAGCATTATAACCATAACATAACGCAATACAAGGCGGGTAAGCTGAACAGAAAGCATGCCAATCAACAAAGGGATCAGCGGAGCCGGATCCTTGGCGATAATTACATCATCAATCAAAATCGAGGTTAAAAACGGATTGATCAGCAGCATGGTGCTGGTCACTGCCGAAAGAATCATTGCCAAAACCACCATCACATGGTGCAGGGTGTCCATGCTTTTCCAAACCCAACGCAGCAGAAACATATATTACCCGTCCCTTCTCAAAATAACGAAGGATTTGCAGCTCTGCCTCGACAGCCGAAGCGGAAAAACTTCTGTTATTGAGACCATACTCTAGGCTACATTATACGGGACTGAAATAAAAATACCAGTGTGAAATTAAAAAAACATTTCTAAAAACACTGGCATATTTTGTTCAATATTACTCACCTTTTAGACTGACAGAATTACAAAGGTTTCGCAGCTCTTTTAATGTTGTCAGCTGGCCTGCCTGCGCCCTTAAGGATGCCGCTCCGGCAAGCCCGTGCATTGCCCACGCTGCATGTTTTCTTGCTTCAAGAAGCGCAGTTCGCTCCCCTTTTAACTCAGCCGCAAGGGTTATTTGCTTATAAAGCACCTCCATCCGCTGGGAAACCGGGGGGTCGGGCAATACCCTGCCATGTTCAAGATAGGCTTGGATTTGGGCGAAAATCCACGGTCTTCCCAGTGCCCCTCTTCCCACCATCACAAGGTCACAGCCGGTCTCTTCATACATCTGTGCCGCCTTCATTGCCGAGGTTATGTCGCCGTTGCCGATTACAGGGATGCGCACCGCCTGTTTCACCCTGCGTATAATATCCCAGTCGACAGGAGGGGCATACATCTGTTCTCTGGTTCTGCCGTGAACCGTGATTGCGGCCGCTCCCCCCGCCTCGCATGCAAGTGCGACTTCCACCGCATTGACAGAGTCGGCAGAATAGCCCTTGCGGATTTTTGCCGTAACCGGGACATCAACCGCCCAAGAAACAGCCTCAACAATTCTTTGGCACAGGTGAGGATTGCGCATCAGGGCGCTGCCGCAATTGTTGCCGGCTATTTTGGGGGCGGGGCAACCCATATTAATATCGATTATATCCGGTCGATGGCGCATGGCGGCCACGGCGGCGCGTGCCATTATGTCGGGATCATCTCCGAACAGCTGGACGGCTGCCGGCCTTTCCTCCTCATCAATAACAAGCAGTTCATCGCTCTTTTTATCCGAAAACATCAGTCCTTTGCTGCTTACCATTTCGCCGACAACATAGGCGGCTCCAAACGAGGCGCAAATCCGCCTGAATGCACGGTCGGCAACGCCTGCCATGGGCGCAAGGGCAGCATGGCCGTTTATTTGAACAGAACCAATCTGCATACAGTCGATATCCTTTCCCGAGGGTTATACAATCAAGACTGCCTGTTTACCAAGCTGGGAATACCGTTTCTCAAACAAATCCATGGAATAGGTAATCTTCCCCTTCCACGGATCGTTCAGGGTTACCGTTTTCTTATTCATATCATAACCCGCTAATACAGTCGCATGCTCGTTAATATAGAAGTCTACCGATTCACCCGTATCTTCTGCAATCCATGTATAGCTTACATAGGTGTCCAGCATGGCAATGGTTGTCCAGCAGATAACGGGATTCCCGTCTGCAACATGTCGGTATAATTCATGGGCGGAAGCCCCGGTAATGTTGCGAACCTGTTGATTCCCCCCGGCGGCTTTTAAATACCGCTCGGCGGTTGTTTTAATCACAGGGGCATAACAGCCCAAACCGCTTTTGCTATAGGGGTTTCCAATGAAATGGGTATTTAAGCTATACTGTCTTGTTGTTTTTGGAAGGTACTCATCAACAACCGTACACTTGTCAACATCATATCCCAGATGGTTGAGTACAATCGTCAACGCAGTTGCCTCACAGCCGGTTGGCAGCTCGGGTCGCTGCAAAATATTTTTCATTTCAATATATCGCTTTTTGGGGAGGAAATATTCGGTTTGCGTGGAAATAAAACCAGTCAAAGCTGACGATGCTTTTGTTGCGGTGTAAGTTGATTGGGTTGCGGAATGCGTCGGATCTTCCTTATAAATGGAGACCGTTTGAGCTTGGAGGATGTTGTCATTTGATTCAGTATCTTTTTCGGGATTCCATGATAAGGAAAATTCCCTTCCGATAAACACAATTCCGATTGTAAAAAGAATGCCGGCTGCGAATAACAGCATCAACATCAAGCTTGCAAACGCTTTTCTCATTCTTCTCTTTTTTCTTCTAGACCTTTTTCTAGACAAAACTTCGCCTCCGATTGAATTTGCAGTTTAATCAGTATCAACTGCCGATGATGATGGTATTCTAACTTAAATTGTTAATTTTGTAAACAACACAAACATTTACATGCAAAAGCAACGAACACGCTGGGTTGTTCCTGTCTTTTTGTGTATATTCGCTTGCCTGAAATCAATACTATTCCTATACAAAAAGAAGTAAGGAAGTGTAGCATGGACTGGTATACGAGTTACAGGCTTGTCGAGGATGGAGACGGATACACGCTTGAAATAAACTTAAATAAGGATATGCCGGAGTTTGCGGAAGAGTTTTTATCAAACGCCAAGGTAAATGCATTGAAGCTGGAGGATCAGGCAAAGAAGCTGATTCAAGAGAAATTTTCCGGAATGAAAATTAACGCCGTAAAATTTTTGGTTGGGGCAATTGCAGTTGCAACCATTCCGCTTTATGCAGGGACATTTACAGCTTCGGCTGCGCCTGCCAATGCCACCCATACCGTTACAGCTTCAAGGCTGAATGTCAGAGCAGGACCGTCCACATCCAACACGATCATACACGCTTTATGGAACGGCAACCAGGTTCCGGTTATCGGAGAGTCAGGGAATTGGTATCAGATCAGGCTGTCAGACGGGAGAACCGGATGGGTGAGCAAAAATTATATGGCACCGCAGAGGGGCAATAGCGGCGTTGTGACGGCTACAAAGCTGAACGTGAGGACCGGACCCTCTACAACACACTCGGTGATGCATGTATTATGGAACGGCAATCAGGTTCCTGTCATCGGAGAGTCAGGAAACTGGTATCAAATCAGGCTGTCAGACGGGAGAACCGGATGGGTGAGCAAAACCTATTTGCGGGTCAATCAACCGGGCGGAGGAAATCAGCAAAGCGGTACACAGCAAAAGGTGGATAAGGTGGTTGCAACCGCCAAGTCACTGCTGGGTACACCCTATGTTTATGGCGGTGAATCTCCCCAAGAGGGGGGATTCGATTGCTCCGGTTTGACGCAATACGCCTATAAGCAGGCGGGATATACCCTTAACCGTATTTCGGCAGATCAAGCAAAGCAGGGGACCGCCGTGGCATGGAACAGCATGAAGCCGGGCGATCTTGTGTTTTTCTCCTTCAACATGAACAATAAAATAGACCATGTGGGCATTTATATCGGCAACGGCCAGATGATCCACAGTCCTCGAACAGGAGATGTTGTAAAAACAACCAACATCAATGTATCCTATTGGCAGCAGCGTTTTGTAACAGCAAAAAGGATTTTTACCTAATAGAAAAAACAGTAAAAAACAGAGGAAAAGCACAAATGCTTTTTCCTCTGTTTTTAATGATAGAACATAGCCGATTGCTGTGATATACTATATATATCCAGCAGATCCAATAACTTTTCCGGCAAGAGCTGAGCTCTTGCCCTATGTGGTTTGGAGGTGTGGTCAAATGAAACTTGTTAAAAAATTTGCTTTGCCCGGAATAGTGTTTGTGGTCTTGTCATACGGAGGGCTGAAAGAATTTTTGCCTGCTTATTTTGATTGTCAGTCATCCAAGGGATTGCATCTTCTTAAAGCGGGTATTTTCCTGCATACTTTTTCAGAGGATTCCGCTAAAAGGTATAAATATATAGCGGTAGGATTGCAGGATTTGGATTTTAGTTATTATAATCACGATAAAGAGTGGGATTTTGTCTGCAAATTAGGTGACATTTGCTTCTTTAAAAAAACCTTAGTTGATGAAACGGAATTCATTAACAAAACATTTTCAGCAGCGGAATATGAGGAAGAAGCAGGTTGGCTAAATGAAAACGCCCGAAATGGTTTGATGCTAATTAACATTGATGCCGGATATGAATTTGAAAAAACAAATGAGCCCCAATACATTGAGCATTTGGTGGAATGTAGGCACGATATCAGCGACTTTAATGAATATATAAAATTATACCAAGAACAAGGATGGCAATTTATTTGCAAGTCGGATGACAGATTCTATTTTTACAGATCGGATGTGTTCCAAGACGGCATGCAAAAGACTTCTTTGGATAAAAACAAACTGGCGGATATGAAAATCCATTCGCAAAAGAGAAACATAATCATTGCGGCTGTTTTAATAGCAACAATCGCAATTCCCCTTGTTTTTGCCTTGAGAATCACGCCCGAGGCGGGCTCAGATGATCCGCGGCTGATATTGGGCATAGCCGGGGCAGTCTGGATCACCGTTTTTGTTGGCGTTATTATAGCATCCATACGAAAGATGAAAAAAGAGAAAGATAAAGCATCTCGTTTCAGAAAATTGCAACCAGAAAAGACCAATAGTTCAATTTCTACAGATGACAGGGCTAAGAAAGTTTGGAATCTTAATAAGGAAATCAATAAGAATATTGGTGTATGTGTTCTTGGGCTTTTGTTTGAAGGATTGTTTGTGTTTTATATTATTGAATGGCTTGTACTAAAAGAAAACCCAGGACTCTTTATAAAAATTATTTCGATCCCATTCGCTGTGTTTTTCCCTGTGGTTGTCGTCAGCGTAATAAAGGAGATAGTAAAAACACATAAAAAGATTGGCGAGCTGCAAGGGAGCGATGAGAACTGAAATAACTGCTGATACCGATTCGCTTGAGAGCATTGCTTTATAATCGGCATGGAAATGAATGTGCATTATCAATTCCACAGCGCAAAGGTCAGCTCGGCGCGGACGGCGATTTCCCCGTTTACCTTGGCAACCGCCGAGCCGATGCC
>DOWI01000452.1 GCA_003519645.1 Oscillospiraceae bacterium | reverse complement strand
TTACGATAACTACCGTTTGTCAACGCTGTCACGGCTTTGACAAACGGTAGTTATCGTAATCATTGCCCTCATTGCTTGTATTCGCTTCATGTGGATCACATTCCCGGCGACCGTTCAAGTGATTGCCGGGGTTTGATGAAACCAATAAGCATATGCTGGAACAGCAAAAAGGGATACCAGATTGTGCATATTTGCGAATTATGTGGAGCGGAAAAAGTGAATCGTACTGCAATTGATTGCAACATGCCGGATGATATGGATATTGTTTTGCGACTTATGAAATAGGAGGGACCAAAGTGAATATAACGAGGCTAAGATGGACCCCCGCCCCACCTTTATAGGTGACAGGTACCTATTCACACAACAGGCGAGTCAAAATCTCCCACCTCGTTGAAATGATGTGTTGATATTATAGCTTGCTACGCAAGCATATAAATTAAAGAACGTTATTTTGCTTTGCAAAAAACGGGTCTAAGCAATTTCTTCCGTTATTTTAATAATACGATTGGAACAACTAAAAAATTTAACCTCACCGCAGCATATTTGACATTTTGTAAAAAACTGCATATAATGATTTCATTAAAGCGATGACGGAGAGAGTAATTTGTATTCAAATGTCGCAGTGAGCCGGGGATAGTGAGAACCCGGTACGAGTAGAATGCTTTTGAAAATCACTCCTGAGTTGCGCACCGAACGGGTTATCAAGTAGGTTGCGACGGATTCCCTCCGTTACAGGGGACGCATATGCTTGTATGGCGTAATGGGTGGTATAACGATAGTCCGATCAGGTAAAGATCAGCTTTCGTCCCGTGCGTAATCGTATGGGGTGAAAGCTTTTTTATTGCCCCATACTCTGCGAGGATGTGATTGGGTTATGGGCATAGCCAGTGTAATTGATGACCTTTCAGATATTAATATTATCAATCTAAAATCTGAAAGGAGGCATTTATATGCCAAACGAAACAAAACAGGATTTTATAAAAATGGAGCATGATATCCTCAACTTTTGGGAGGAGCATCACTGCTTTGACAAGCTGCGAAAAAAGAACTATGCAAATAAAAAATTTCGTTTTTTAGATGGACCAATTACCGCTAACAATCCCATGGGTATCCACCATGCATGGGGTAGAAGCATTAAGGATATCGTACTAAGATATAAAGCAATGAACAGTTATTCGTGCCACTACCGTAACGGCTTTGACACGCAAGGGCTCTGGGTTGAGGTTGAAGTCGAAAAGGAGCTTGGTTTCCGCGATAAAAAGGATATAGAAGCATATGGCATGGAAAACTTCACAAAAAAATGTGTTGACCGCATTAAGCATTTTTCAAGCGTTATCACAACACAGTCTAAAAGGCTCGGTCAATGGATGGACTGGGAAAACTCTTATTTTACTCATACTGATGAAAACATCTCCGCCATCTGGCATTTCTTAAAAATATGCCACGAAAACGGCTGGATAGCTAAGTCATATCGACCTATGCCTTGGTGCCCACGCTGCGGTACATCATTATCCGAGCATGAAATGTCAGGCTCGCACAAGGATGTGACCCACACCGCTGTATTTGCCATAGCTCCCGTAAAAAATGCAGATTTCGATATTCTGGTCTGGACGACCACGCCGTGGACACTTTCATCGAACGTGGCGCTTGCTGTCAATCCTGAGCTTGATTATGCCCTTGTCAGGTGCGCTGGCTTTAAAAGACCGCTTGTCATGGCGAAAGCCGCCATTAAACACGCCGAAGGAGAAAAGCAGGTACTGAGGCTTCTTAAAGGTAACGAGCTTGTCGGGCTTGAGTATGAGACCTTTTTCCCTGAATTACGTGTACAAAGTGGATTACGTCATACTGTAATCCCATGGGATGATGTTGACGCCAACGAAGGTTGCGGCGTTGTTCATATAGCGCCCGGCTGCGGCGCAGAGGATTATGAGCTTGGGAAGTCCTTTTCACTTGAGGAGATCTGCCCGATTGATGAAAGCGGAGCGTTCCTGGATGAATACGGCTTTTTAAGCGGGCTTCCTGCTGCACAAGCCGCTCCAATAGTATTTGATAATCTGCAAAAGCAAGGAAAGCTATATAAAACGCATGAGTATACGCATAGTTATCCTGTCTGCTGGCGTTGTAAAACAGAAGTACTGTTCCGTTTAGTCAGGGAGTGGTATATCAAAACTGCCAATATAAGACCGAAGCTCATCAGGGCTGCCGAGACTGTTAAGTGGGAGCCAGCATTCATCGGAAAGCGCATGACAGACTGGCTGCAGAACATGGGTGACTGGAACATTTCGAGGAAGCGATTTTATGGGCTCCCGCTTCCATTCTATCCGTGTGAAAACTGCGGCAAACTCACTGTCATAGGCTCAGTGGATCAACTTGCAGAACTCGGAGGCGCGGATGCATATCAATTGCCCGAGCTTCACCGCCCATGGATTGACAGCATAAAGGTTTGCTGCCCTCATTGCGGTGCATCTGTTTCCCGCGTCCCTGAAGTTGGTGATGTTTGGCTTGACGCTGGAATCGCTCCGTTTTCTACGCTTGGGTATTTTAGCGATAGATCTGAATGGGAGAAAAGTTTCCCCGCAGAATGGGTCATTGAGATGCAGGAGCAGGTTCGGCTTTGGTTCTATTCTCAACTTTTTATGAGCGTTACCATAACCGGCCGCGCGCCTTATGAGAACGTGCAAACCAACAACTGGGTGCTTGCCGAGGACGGAACAAAGTTTTCAAAAACGGGTTTCATGATCCGTTTCGACGAGGCGGCTGAGAAACTAGGCTCGGATGCGATACGCTACCTGTTTGCCGGCGCATCCATGGCAAGCGACGTGCGCTTCGGTTATAAACTCGGAGAAGGCGCTCGTCGCAAGCTTCTTAACTTCCGGAATATCTTCTCGTTCTTCATGACCTATGCGGAAATCGACAAGCCTGTCATATCCATGGCAGAATCTTCTGATGTGACGGATAGATGGCTGAAAAACCGCATTGATGATTTTGTCTTGAAGGCCACGACGTGCTATGAAAAATATAACTTTGCCGAGCTCATACGGGAATTCTAGCTGTGTACTGATGATGTTTCAAACTGGTATGTCCGCATAAACCGCAGGCGGTTCTGGAGAAACGCCCTCGACGCCGACAAGCAAAATGCATACAATGCTCTGTTTCATGCAATCAAGACTATGGCTCAAGTCATGGCTCCAGTCCTGCCGTTCATGACCGAGCACATCTGGCAAAACATGACGCTAAAATATGGCGCCGGGGAGGAGTCTGTTCACCTGTCCGATTTTCCCAAAGCCGGCGTCGTTGATGAAGCCGTCCTAAAAAATGTCGAGGTGGTGCGCGCGGTCATTACTCAAGCGCTGAAACTGAGAAATGACAAGAACATCAAGGTGAAGCAGCCATTGTCCGCGTTGTACTTGGATAAACAGCTTGAGCTTGTTTGCGCTCCGTATTTCGACATCATCAAGGATGAAATAAACGTCAAGGAAATCGTTTATCTCACGGATTTTGCTTCTCTCAGCACCGAATATCTGTCGCTGAACTTTCAAGTGGCCGGAAGGCAGCTTCGGGATGATTTAAACAAAGTCAATGAGTTGTTTGACAAACTGACAGACGACGAAATGGCCGCTTTCGTTGCTACTTACAGAAAAGAAAGACCGATAACGGTAAGCGGGTATAAAAATTCCCTTCCCGGGGAGCTTTTCAACCTTTTATCCAAAGAAAAGGAGCATATGGCCAAATCTCATAGCGGGGTGTTGGTTGCTCTAAATACCGAGCTAACGGACGCACTGAAAACCGAAGGACTCTACCGAGAGATTCTGCGGCACTGTCAGCTTTTACGAAAAGAAGCGGGCTTTGCGGTATCCGACAAGGTGTTGCTGGATTTTGAAACTGCGGTTCCTGCCCTATCCTCTGTTGTCAATGAATATGGTGCCGACATTAGGCGCGAAACTTTATCGGAGGTACGACACTTACAATCGCCTTTGATGATGAAGAAGATTCAGTTAGACGAAGG
>DOWI01000216.1 GCA_003519645.1 Oscillospiraceae bacterium | reverse complement strand
ACCGTTGCCGCATCTACCGTATCGATGTACTGTCCGTCACGCATGATCGTAACACAATCGCCGATACACTTTATTTCGTCCATACGGTGAGAGATATAAATAATGGCTACTCCGTCTTTCTTCAGCTTCCTAACGATTTCAAACAGCTTTTCAATTTCCCGGCTGGCCAGTGAAGAAGTAGGCTCGTCCATAATAACCAGTTTCACATCAAACGACAGCGCCTTTACAACTTCGACCATCTGTTTCTGCGCGATACTGAGCTTCTTTATCTGGATGTTCGGGTCAAGATCAACTCCCAGCTTCTCCAGCAGCTCCCTGCTGTCCCGGACCATTTTTTTATAGTCGATAACAGCATTCAGACCTTTTTTCATCGGCTCATGACCGAGGTAAATGTTCTGCGCTATGGTGCGTTCGGGAAGCAGACTCAGCTCCTGGTGAATCATACTGATGCCTGCAGCCATTGCCTGGCGTACATCTGTAAAATTAACCTCTTTGCCGTCATACCAGATGGTACCTGCATCACGCGTGTACTCGCCGGAAATAATCTTTACAAGAGTTGATTTGCCGGCTCCATTTTCACCAAGCAATACATGAACTTTGCCTTTTTCACAGGTCATATGCACATTGTCCAGTGCCAGCGTGCCCGGAAAACGCTTGGTAATACCCGTCATTTTAAGGATGACGTTTTCTTCGTTCATTGCCACTTTTTCCCCTCCTAAAGTGTAATCTCGTTTATTGCGACCGTCCCTTGCCCTAAGAATATCTATCATTGCTACTAATTAGCCGTATACATAGATTCGTTCACCGATAGGATGGACGAAGAATTTTTATTTTTCATGCCCCTGGAGACAAGGGCATACATTTGCCTACGGTCAACAGTAAACACAGATTTGTTTTTTGAGTAAGCTAAGATGTGAGAAAATACACCCGAAATTATAAAGTGAGGACGACCTTCATCGTACCCTCGGGTACTCCGGCGGTTTTAAATGCTTCATCTGCCCTATCTATCGGGTAATAATGACTTATGAGCTTTGACGCGGTATCCGGGTATCGGGCAATAAACTCCATCGCCCTGTTAAAGTGCCCCGTACCGCCAATTGAACCAATGATCGTCAGGGATTTTGTAACAATTATTTTCTGCGGGATCTCCGCCTTTGCGATCATTCCTACGCAGCCCAAGACACCACCCGGCTTAACAAGATACATTGCATTAACGAACACGGGGGCGACACCTGTTGTCTCCAGAACGATATCATATTTTGCCATTTGATACATTGACGAATAGCTGTCGCCGATACTGCCGCTGTCCAGCTCACCGGCAGAGGGAATGCGCGCGTTGACCGACTCTGCAATCGCAGTTCTTGAATGTGCCAGATCGTACNNCATACCGATGACACCGCCTCCGAGAATCAGCACCTTTTTATCCTTAAAGCTTCCGCCGCAGACCCGTTTAACCTTTGCAAGCAGATGCGCCGCTACTGCAACAGGTTCGGACAGGCACAGCAACTTGGCGTTAACTCCTTCCGGCGCCTTATAGAGGTATTTCTCATCCCTTATTATGTATTCCGACGTTGCACCGTCGATTGTTATTCCGAATTTCTCAATATTCAGGCAGAGATTTTTATCTGTTTTACAGCTCTCACAGTCATCACAGTACTTGGAGCAGTCGCCTGTAACCTTATCGCCGGGCTGCACCTTTGTGACCTTGCCGCCGGTTTTGACAACCGTTCCGGACCATTCATGCCCCAGAAGCATCGGATATCTGTACGGTCCGTTATATGTACCGTGAAACAGATGGATATCTGAGCCGCAAATCCCCACATTTTCGACACGTATCAGTGCTTCGTTTTCTCCAGGGTCTTTGCAGTCCATCTCTTTTTTAATAATTGACATAGGTTCCTGTAAGACGTATTCATACATACTTACTTCTCCTGTTCTTCGCCGTTCGGATGAATGACGACCTTGACAGCCCCGTCTTTTCTGTTTATGAACGTATCAAATGCCTCATGGATCATGTCGATTGGGAAAGTATGCGTGATCATGCCTCTGGCATCAACCGCCCCCTGCGACATAAGATTAAGCACAGTCCTGGAGCAGTTCGGGTTCGCACGGACACCGTGCACAGTGATCTGGTTCATGATCATGCTCTTGACCGCTATTTCCTGCCCATCGTCCCCCGGGATGCTTATCAATGCGACGTGCCCACGCTTTCTGGCCATCTTTACGGCTTCGAAATACGCCGTTGCATTGCCGGCGCATTCTATCACCTGATGGGCGCCAAACCCTTCTGTGAGTTCCCGGACCGCCGCGACGGGGTCATCCGCCTTTTCATAATCTACAATAAAATCGGCGCCAAGTTTCTTTGCGACCTGCAGGCGTTCTCTGCGGCCAACGATAATCGTTCTTGACCCCATTGCTTTCGCGAGCATCATTGTCATAATCCCCATAGGTCCGGGACCGATTATAGTAGTATAACCGCCGGGCTCTACGCCGGTAAGCTTCAGCGCATTGTACGCAGTTCCGCCGGTGTCTGCAAGTGACCCTTCATCATAGGAGACGTTCTCGGGCAGCAGTGTCAGTGCTTTCTGGTCATATACCTGATACTGCGCGTAGCAGCCAGGAGTGTTGTGGCCATAGTGGTGGTGCCCGGCATCTGAATTCCCGTAATTCAGGCAGAGGTTGTAGAAGCCCTGCATACACATTTCGCAGGTACCGCATCCACAATGTGCTTCACCTGCAACGCGGTCACCGACTTTTAATGTCGTTACCGCCTCCCCCAGCTCAACAACGCGTGCCGCGAATTCATGTCCGGCCACAAACGGATAATATGGCGGCCAGCCGTTTTTCCGAACTTTCCCACTGAATATGTTGGGATCAGAGCCACAAATCGCAACGGATTGAACCGCTACAAGGACCTCACCGCGCCGTGGCTTGGGAATATCGATTGAAATAACCTCAAATTTACCGNNTTCCAATATCTGAACCGCTTTCATTTTTCCTTCCACTTTGTCACTCTCTTTCTCATTATTAAATACAGCACCGCAAATTCTTGGATACACTTTCATAAATTTAAAGAGATATAAGACTATTATTTATTGTGATTTTGGCGTTCAGCTGGNNATAGGAAAATTATCGCATAAAGCTTAAAAAAAATCAACATAAAACTCACAATTTTTTGGTGCTAAATTTAATATATTTGTTGTAATATTTTTGTTAAATGTGACTAATTTATTATTAACTCTGGTTTCTTTTTAAGTTTTTCTTGCATTTTCAATAATAACTTTTATAATATTTGGTGTATGGTATTATTGTGGTATGCCACCTTAATACAGACATCAAATTAGACTTATGGACTTATTTTATATTTTCAATACTATTCTAAATACTAAAATATAATTCTAAGAAAGGAACATGCAAAATGAGCAAATGGACAATACCTGCACAAGNNCCAATTGCGAAGTCAGCGAGCGCCTGAAGAAAAATGACATCATCCTTATTCCGGTAGGTTCCACAGAGAATCACGGTGCAAGTGCACCCTACGGTGAAGACACTTACCTTGACACTCGTCTTTGTGAGCAGGTCGCAATGGCGACAGGCTGCACTGTAGCTCAACCGATATGGTACGGCTCACATCCTTACCATCACCTTGGCCAGAAGGGTACCATTATGATCCCGGAGGAAATTCTTGCAGATTATCTGGTTTATGTGTTTGCAGGGTTCTGGAATGCCGGCTTCCGTAAGATGGTGGTTGTAAACGGGCACGGTCAGGACTATGTTATTCCGCTTGCAATACATAAATTTGGTAAAAAGTTCCAAGTACCTGCTATTGTTCTCTATACTCATTTCTGGAACTGCGCAAAAGAAGAGCTGGATGTCAAGGAAAACGGCGGACCATTTACAACGCCCTTTATTCATGCTGATGAAGTCGAACAGTCCTGGTCTCTGGCGCTTTTCCCGGAGTTTTGCAAGCAGGAGTACGCAGTTAAGGTCGATCCAGCTCCGCTATTGCCCGCAGGTCATATTAACAATTCCGCTGAGCGCGGTGTTGGCCCCATTAAGTGGTATAACGCGCTTGGTTCCTGTGGTATGGAATGTATTTGCCAGCCTCAGGGCGTTATTGGCGACCCCACTCTGGCAGATGCCGAAAAGGCCCGCCGCGGAATTGAAAAGACACTTGATTATCTGGAAAAGCTGGTCAACGATATTCTTGAGAAGTATCCGGCAGGTCAGCTGCCTCCCATTGAGATGATGACACAGCGCCGTAGAGAAGATATCGAAGCCGTTATCAAGGGACCAAACGAACCAGGCGGACGTCATATCTATACGCTGACCTATTAAGGATGGTGACAACAGAATGAAAAATAAGCTTGCTATAACTGCAATTGAAAACGCCC
>DOWI01000066.1 GCA_003519645.1 Oscillospiraceae bacterium | reverse complement strand
CATGCTGGCAACCGGTGGTTCCGCTGTCGATGCAATCTCCCGGATAAAGCTGCGCCAACCCCGCAGCGTGAAGTTTATGTGCATTATTGCTGCGCCCGAAGGCCTTTCCGAATTGACCCGTGTGCACCCCGATGTACAGGTTTATTGTGCCGCGCTTGACAGCCATCTAAATGATCATGGTTATATTGTTCCCGGTCTTGGTGATGCCGGTGACCGTATTTTTGGAACAAAATAGGATATGAAGAAAAACAAGCGAAATATACTGTTGCCCGCGATTGCGGCAAGTCTAGCCGGTATCGGTCTTTACGCCGACAACAAAAGGGTGAACATTGAAGAAATACCGATTAAGCTAAACGGGCTACCCGATGCGTTTAACGGCTTTCGCATTGCCCATATATCTGATTTGCATTTGCCCAACTGTGTCCGTAGTCCGCAAAAATTGTCAGAATTGGTTCGGAAGATTCGCCCTGACATGATTGCGTTGACAGGGGATTTGGTGGATAGATTCAGCTATTTTGACGCTGACGGGCTGCAATTGGTTGCTGCCAAACTGGCTGATATCGCGCCATGCTATGCGGTGATCGGTAACCACGAGGTAAAGTCCGGGGTTGTCAATGAATGGACAAATATTCTAAGACAATCCGGAGTTACCGTGCTGAATGTGAATCCGGTATGTATACAGCGGGGTGAATCGAAAATCGCTCTTCGGGGCTTGCCGGATGGCAGCACTGCCGGATTATTCAGATTGGGCAGCAGCGGGCTTACCGAAATTGTGCTTTCGCATTATCCCGAAAATATGCAGCAGTATGCCAGTGCAGGTTTGCAGCTGGTTTTAGCAGGTCATGCCCATGGAGGGCAGTGGCGGTTGGGGGGCAAAGGTCTGATCTCGCCCGGGGAGGGACTGTTCCCGAAATTTACAAACGGGCTATACACCCAAAATGGTACGCAGATGGTGGTAAGCCGCGGTCTTAGAAGAGGGGTACCTGTCCGCATATTCAACGCCCCTCATTTGCCTGTGGTTGTTCTCTATAGCAACGTATGATTGTGACGGTTCATATTACCTATATAAACAGTCATCTATCTGTTTTTGGTACTTCTATAAGCATAGGGGGCGGTAAAATGAAATTCATTTTACCGCCCCCTTTTAACTAGAAGTTTAATCCTTATGCTCAGGCCCGTTTGTGATGTTTTGTGCATCTATTTCCTGTCTGATATGTCTGCTTTTTTTGATTGATTTGCGAGTTGCAAAAGCAACTATAAGTGCAATTGCGGCAAGAATCAGCAGGTAGGGAGAAGCGCTGATAATCCAGATAAACAGCCCGCGGGCGCCTTTCCCAATTGAAGACAGGTTTTTGGAAAGGTTGTTTCCGATTTCCTGCCACATGGAAAGCTTTTCGGTCGGCGTAACACGCTCTACTTCGTAAACATTCATGGTAACGGTACTGTAATCGATTAAATCATCATATGTACGAAGCTTTGATTCATAGGATTCCAGCTCGTAACGTACATCGGTCAAATGATTTTGAATTGTAAGGATATCATTTAGATTGTCGGCCTTCTTTAGGAGTGCAAGCAAGCTTTCGTGTTCGGTTCTAAGCGCTTTTATATGGCTTTGAATATCCACATAATCCATTGTCACATCCTGTGTACCTTCCGTCCTCGATGTGACATTACCGAGAGAAGAAATATTGCCTGTAAAGCTGTCTAATTTATCCGCCGGAATACGTATCACAATGCTTGCCCTACGATCAGAATCCACCTTATAACTGTTGCCGTTTATATCGGACTTTTGAATGAATCCGCCGCACTTGCTGATTTCGATGTCAAGGTTTTGCATGAACTTGTCGAATTCTCTGGTTTCAATGGTCAAAGTTACATCTTTAATCAACTTGCGTGTTTTAAGGTCTTTGTTTGTGTTTTCGGATAGCTGTTTAGCACCTTTAGAGTCGGATACATCTTTTGCCAAACCATCCTCTTCTGCGTACTCATATTCGGAGTTTACTCCTCTGTTGTCCATACTGCCGGGCATTCTACTGCTGCAAGCAGTTACCAGCAGGCACAATGCCGCAAAGAGACAAATAGGCAACAATTTCCTTTTCAATACAGCGACCCCCTTAATTGTTAATAAAGTAAAATGGTAATGGTGTCTATAGAGTATCATATCACATAATTTAATCTATTTCACTAAATAATATACCGCTTAGCGGTTTCTGATTACCTGTTAGCCGAAATCCCTTTAAAAATAAATAAGCAGTTGCTATAATATTGTAACAGAGGTGATTGGGTGAGGATACGCATTGAAGTGGTGGATGATCTGACGGAGGATGAAGTGCTGATTCGCTGCAGTCGGGTGAATGACACAGTTAATAAAATACATCATTTTATATTGGAACAGTCTCAATCCGGGTCTAAACTCATATTTTATAAGCAAAATCAGGAGTTTTATATTCTACTTGAAGAGGTATTATTTTTTGAAACCGATGGGGAACAGGTATACGCGCATACCAAAAATGATTCCTATCGTATCAAATACCGGCTTTATGAGTTGGAGGAGATTCTGCCGAAATGTTTTGTGCGTGCAGCCAAATCAACCATAATTAACATAACACACATATATTCAATTACGCGGAATCTTACATCATCCAGTCTGGTACGATTTATTAACAGTCATAAACAAGTATACGTGTCAAGGCGCTATTATCAGGGGTTGAAACAGCGCATGAATGAAAGGAGATCTATATGAAAAGCAAAAATTGGTTTTGGGGGATTTTATTTTTACTATCTGCTATCTTTGTGATTGCTAGTCAAGTGGATTCATTTAAGCGGATCGGTTTACTGAGCTATATTGCAACAGCGCTTTTGCTGGTTCTCGCTGGAATAAGTTTGTTTGACCTCAATTTTTTCGGTGCTTTTATTCCCCTTGCCTTTATCTACATGATTTTTCAGCAGCNNCGCTGCTGCTATTTGCGGCGGTGCTCACAAGCATTGGATTTAGCATCCTCTTCCGCAGACATCCCAAGCACAAAGCTATTCGCTGCTGCAAGGGCAATGACAAAGGGAAATTCAGCTATGCATCTGATAAAATGGATGGAAACTTGGTTTATGCAAAAGTTTCCTTCGGATCATCTAGTAAATATGTCCACTCGGATTGTCTTAAAAGTGGAGAATTTCATGTTTCCTTTGGATTTATGGAGGTGTATTTTGACCAGGCTCAGCTAAGCCCGGAGGGTGCGGAGGTTTTTGTTGACGTCAGCTTTGGTGCAATTGAGCTTTATATTCCCAGACACTGGAACGTAGAGAATAATGTTCACGCCAGTCTTGTCGGGGTGGAAGAGGCAAGGCGGTTTAATAATGCATCCGAAAATTCCCCCAAACTAACCCTTACCGGCAATGTCTCTCTTGGCGGATTGGAAATCAATTACATTTAGAACTTATTATTAGGATACCACTTTGCCTTACATTTTGTGTTATAATATTTGCAACTATGGATTATTATAAAATCCGAGCGTTTTAATTCAAGGATATTAAAATAGAATTGAGGGGTTTCAGGTGGAATACAGAAGTATTGAAAAGCTGGGAATATCGGTTTCGCTGCTGGGTTATGGATGTATGAGATTTCCTACAAAGAAAGACGGTACGATAGACAGTGACGAGGCTGAAAAGCTTTTGGATCTAGCATATAAAAACGGAGTAAATTATTTTGATACCGCATATCCTTATCATGGCGGAGAAAGTGAGCCTTTTGTAGGCAAAGCGCTTTCCAAATATGAACGGAGCAGTTTTTATCTCGCAACCAAGCTTCCCGCATGGCAGATAAAAAGTCTTGATGATGCCAAACGCATCTTTCATGAGCAGCTTGAAAGGCTGGGAATGGAATATATAGATTTTTATCTGATTCACTCACTACATAAAAAGACATGGGATAAGATGGTGGAGCTTGGAATACCCGAATTCTGTGAAGAGCTAAAAGAACAAGGAAAAATCAGGTATATTGGATTTTCTTTCCATGATGAATATAAGGTGTTTGAAGAAATCCTTACATATAGACCATGGGATTTTTGTCAAATACAGCTTAATTACATGGATACCGAAGAACAGGCGGGTATGAAGGGCTACCATTTGGCCGAAAGTTTTGGAATTCCTGTTATCGTGATGGAACCGATAAAGGGCGGTCAGCTTGCATCACTACCCGATGAAATATCGGATGAGCTGCGAAAAGCCGACCCGAATGCTTCCAATGCATCATGGGCACTCAGATGGGTGGGAAGCCTGCCCAATGTAAGGGTGATCCTCAGCGGAATGTCTGCGATTGAACAGGTACAGGATAACCTGAAAACCTTTGAAAGTCCCAACCCGTTAAACCCATATGAGCAGCAGCTTATTTCAAGGGTGTCTGAGATGATGAACAGCAGAGTGAACAACGGATGTACGGGCTGCAACTATTGCATGCCGTGTCCAAAAGGCGTGAATATTCCGTTCAATTTCCGAATCTGGAATACATACGGCGTCTATCAGAATGCAGGTTCGGCAAGGTGGCAGTGGAAACATGAAATCGACGATTCGCAAAAAGCAATACATTGTGTATCATGCGGACTGTGTGAAAAGGCATGTCCGCAAAAAATTGAGATCCGAAAGGATTTAAAGAAGCTTCAAATTGAGCTTGACACTCTTGGATAAAACGGAAAGGCATTGATTTCTATGATACGTGTAAGGAAAGTAACAATCGGAGGGCTTTTTATAGCTTTATCCGTATTAATTCCGCAGGTGTTTCATCTGTTAGGTTCTGCCCAGCTTGGAAAGCTGCTTCTGCCGATGCATTTGCCGGTTCTTCTCGGCGGTTTTATACTGGGTCCGGTATTCGGATTAATTGTTGGCGCCGCGGCTCCTTTATTAAGTACAATTTTAACGGGTATGCCGGCTTTTGAGCGGCTGCCGTTTATGTTAATTGAGCTTGCGGCATATGGTTTTATAAGTGGCCTTGCCTATCGGACTCTGAGTTTTCGAAAGAGAAAGTTTGGGGTTATCATATCACTTGTAATTGCAATGTTTCTTGGAAGAGTGATTTACGCTCTTGCTCTGTTTATTGCTGCGGACTTTCTTCATATGACCGGAATTGGCGCTTCTGCGGTGCTGGAGTCGGTAATAACCGGTATATTCGGGATTATTATACAGCTACTACTTATCCCGTCTTTGATATTTGTCCTAGAGAGGAGTGGTTATTATGACAAGGTCACTGGAGAAGGCAAAAAGAATGTTACATGACGGTGATTATACTTTTGTAATGATAAGCAATGGAAAAGAATTTGTATCAACACAAACGGGAATCGCACCGTTGCTTTCAATTTTGAAGAATTCACCGGAATTAATGAAAGGCGCTTCAGCGGCGGATAAGGTGATAGGAAAAGCAGCTGCCTTGCTGCTTTTATACGGAGAAGTACGTGAAATATATGCGGACACAGTCAGTAAACATGCCCTTTCTTTACTCAGTCAGGCAGGGGTTACGCTGCATTATGGTGAGACGGCGCCCTTTATTATGAACAAAAACGGAACGGGAATATGTCCAATGGAGCAGCGTGTTTTAGAAATTAGCGATCCCGTTATATGCTATGAAGTGCTGTCAAATTTATGATGTAGAAGCTTTTGTATGGCGGTATTCAGTGGGAGTCATTCCGCAATGTTTTAGAAAGACCTTGCTAAAATAATTTTGATCATTATAACCGCATTCGTACGCAATCTCCTTTACTGTTTTTAAAGTTCCGTATAATAGCCCTTTTGCCGTTTGAATGCGTACATGTGTCAAGTATTCAATGATACCAACGCCGTAACTTGCCTTAAAAGATGTCATTAAGCTTGTGCGGCTGCAGAAAAATTTGAGACAGATACTTTCAATCGTAATGTTTTCAGAAAAATGATGCTCCAGATATTCTTTTACTTTTTCAGTGATATCGGACTTGTTCAAATGAAATCGATTGCTTAGGGTAATGTACTGTGCACAGATATCCAGTATCTTCATACACGACAAAATTTTATCTCTGCTGCATACGCTGACAGAATCGACGGCCTCAAAGACAGCATTGTTATCGTTTATTATATTTTGTGCGTTTTGTATTAATGTTTCTTTGCTGCCCTCACTCCCGTCTATCGACTGTCCCATCATCAAGTAACCCACGATTGTTCCGAGTATGTACAAAGGGGCAACGGCTTCATATAAGCCGAAACAGCATTTGTAAAGATATACTTCAGGGTTCTTTCCTACATGTTCAAAAGCGAGTCTGTCATTTTCAACACACATGCATCTGCCTTTTTCGTTACTCTGTACCATGCGGCAATAAGGGGATATGCTTTTGGGATACGCTTCAATTTCCTGGAATTTTGTATCATGAATTGAAATGCGAAACCCGGAAATGTTATGCAGTTCCCGCAATACCGATAGCATTTCAAGCCTGTCTTCCTGAATCATAGATGTCTCCCTTTCATGGCTTTATAGGAAAATAGTTTTTATTGAACGATAATACCAAATACAACCCTATTTTACATAGAAAAATGATGTTTTGCAAGATATAATTTCAATAGTGAATAAAATATCGGAAAGGTATGTAGATACATGAAAAAAACGCTGGTTATTATGGCGGCAGGCATGGGCAGCAGATATGGCGGCTTGAAGCAAGTGGATACGGTTGGCCCGTGCGGCGAATTAATTATAGACTATTCCATATATGACGCACAAAGGGCCGGGTTTAATAAGGTCGTATTTATAATTAAAGAAGAAAATGATGCTATATTCCGTGAGGCTATAGGAGACCGTATCGCAAAATTCACGGAGGTATCCTATGTTTATCAAAGAATTGACCATCTCCCGGAAGGGTTTAAGGTTCCGGATGGCAGAGTTAAACCTTGGGGCACAGCACACGCGGTCATGAGCTGTATCGGTAAGGTAAATGAACCGTTCGTTGTGATTAATGCAGATGACTTTTATGGGTATGAGGCATTTAAAAAGCTGGCAGAATGGCTTGATACAGCTGATTTGGAAAGCAAGCCTGCCAAATATTGTATGGCGGGATACATACTCAAAAATACGCTGACGGAAAACGGACATGTTGCAAGAGGCATCTGCAGCGTTGATGAAAACGGCATGCTCGCTGATGTAAACGAGCGTACGAAAATCATGAGACGTGAAGGCAAGATTCAATATACAGAGGATGACGAAAATTGGGTTGACCTTGATGAAAACTGCATTGTTTCAATGAACTGCTGGGGGTTTCCGCCTTCGTTTTTGAAAGAAACATCGGTTAGATTCAGAGATTTTCTTCTTTATAATGAAAATGACTTATCAAAGGCGGAATTTTTTCTTCCTTTTGTAGTAAAGGATATGATTAAGCAGGGGCTTTGTACGGTCAGTGTCCTGAAAACCTCAGACAAATGGTTTGGCGTGACCTATCGTGAAGATAAGGAATCTGTAGCAGAAGCGATTTCAGAAATGGTAGCTGCAGGTGAATATCCTGCTCCGCTTTGGAATTAATTTTGAGGAAAGGTTTAGGTGCATTATGCCGCAAATTGAAGCGATTGTTTCACAGTTTATTGCTGACGACACTTTTTTACACAGCTTGCCATATGGGGAAGGGCATATTAACGATACATACTCGATTTGTATGCAAAAGCCGGATGGTAGTATATATCGTATGATATTGCAAAGAATTAATCATAATGTTTTTGTAGATCCTGCCGGTCTTATGAGAAATATATATGGCGTAACGCAGTTTTTGAAGAAAAAGATTGCCACCTACAACGGAGATGTAATGCGAGAGACTTTGACTGTCATTCCTACAAAAAGTGGGGATATTTATTATATTGATCCAGACGGACACTACTGGCGCATGTACGTATTTGTAGAAAATACGGTGACATATCAAAGCTGCCGAGATGAACAGGATTTTTATAATTGCGGGGTAGCGTTTGGCAATTTTCAGCGCCTTCTTTCTGATTATAATACAAACGATTTGATAGAGACAATTCCTGATTTTCACAATACAATTAAACGTTTTGACGCGCTGAAAGAAGCGATAAATAACGACAAAGTCGGTAGAGTAAAATATGTTCAGGATGAGATAGCGTTTGCACTTGAGCGGGAAAAGGATGCCGGAGTGTTGATTGAAATGCTTGATGAATCAACAATCCCTTACAGAGTTACCCATAACGATACAAAACTGAACAATATACTGATTGACAAAGAAAGCGGGAAAGGTATTTGTGTGATTGATCTTGATACCGTGATGCCCGGCGCTGCTGCATTTGATTTTGGGGACAGCATCCGATTTGGCGCAAGTACGGCTGCTGAGGATGAAACAGATCTGGATAAAGTCAGCATGAGCCTCAGGCTGTTTGAAGTGTTTGCTGATGGTTACTTAAGTGTTGCCGGAGAGTTTTTGACACCAAAGGAAGTCGAAAGTCTGGCTGTCGGTGCCAAAATAATGACATTTGAGTGTGGAATCCGTTTTCTGACCGATTATCTCAGTGGGGACACTTATTTTAAAATTCATCGACAGAACCATAACCTGGAAAGATGCCGTACACAATTTAAACTGGTTGGTGACATGGAACTGAAAATGGATCAAATGCAGGCAATAATTAAAAGGTATGCAAAGATTGATACTATTTCGTAAATGAAGGGAAGAGATAGGTATGAAAGTTATTCGAACATCAAATTATGAAGCAATGAGTCGTCAAGCAGCCAATATTATTTCAGCACAGATTATATTGAAGCCCGAATCTATACTCGGGCTGGCAACAGGCTCAACGCCGATTGGTATTTATAAGCAGCTGATTGAATGGTACAAAAAAGGAGATCTGGACTTTTCTCAAGTGAAAACTGTTAACCTTGATGAGTATTGCGGGCTTAGCGGAGACCATGATCAGAGTTATCGCTGGTTCATGAATCATAACCTTTTTAATCATGTAAACATCGATATGGCAAATACCAATGTCCCAAGCGGTATCGCTGATAACCTAAATCAAGAATGCGAACGTTATGATAAACTCATAAAAGAGCTGGGTGGCGTGGACATTCAACTGCTGGGTATCGGTCATAACGGGCATATCGGATTTAATGAGCCAAATGATTATTTTGATAAAGAAACACATGTTGTGGATCTGAAGCAGTCTACGATTGATGCCAACGCTCGCTTCTTCAGCAGTATCAATGATGTTCCAAAGCAGGCGATTACAATGGGAATTCAGTCTATTATGGCTGCTAAAAAAATTCTTTTGGTAGCAAGCGGCCCTGATAAAAAAGATATTCTGGAAAAGGCTGTTTATGGACCGGTTACACCACTGGTGCCTGCTTCTATCCTGCAAATGCATCCCGATCTAACCGTTGTCTATAGCGTGGATTGATACTACTATAACAGAGAGGTAACGAAGTTTGAAACATTAAAATCCA
>DOWI01000163.1 GCA_003519645.1 Oscillospiraceae bacterium | reverse complement strand
AGTTCTTTTTCGGCTGGCAGCACTGCGTTTAGAAAATATTTGCAAGTTATAGCGTAGATACTGATAAGCTGCACGCACCGATGGCTTTCGCCATCGTCCTGCAGCAGGCAATTGCCGTGATAACAATTGCAACAGGCTTTTTTCGCCAGCCTATGGATCCGTTTTGCCTGTTCCGGAGTTGTTTTTAACACATTTTTTCGCATCCTTTCAATAGAAATTTACTGCTCCGACATAAAAGTGTGGGAGCAGTATTTATTTACGATATATTTTAAATTATAATTGGAAATATTGATAATCATGATGCTCTATGTTATAATGCAAATAAAATAAACTTCGTATTGGATGGTGAATATTTTTGAGAATCATTTTAGGCGCAGGAAATACATCATATGATGGTTGGATATCTACTCAAGAAAATGAAATAAATCTACTTGATAGAAAAGATTTTGAAAAAAAGTTTGATGAGCATAGTGTCGATGCGATGTTAGCCGAACATGTTTGGGAGCATATGACAGAGCAGGAAGGCATACAGGCCGCAAAAAACTGTTATGATTTTTTGAAATATGGTGGATATATCAGGTGTGCCGTTCCTGATAGGAACTTTAAAAACGAGTGGTATCAAAATATGGTTCAAGTTGGCGGTCCCGGACCGGTTGACCATCCAGCGTACACACATAAGATTGTATATGATTATCAAACATTTAAAACCGTCTTTGAACAAGCAGGATTTGAAGTTGAATTACTTGAATATTGTGATGAGAAAGGCGTATTTCACTATAAATATTGGAATGAACAGGATGGCAGAATCGGACGGTCTTTTCGTTTTGATACAAGAAACTGTTTAGATGAATTAGGTATGGTTTCCATTGTTATTGATGCTAAAAAACCTCTACTCATAACTACATAATATGAGAAACCTATCATACAATCTATTTTTTAACATTTAATATAGTCAAAAATACTGCTCCCATACTTAAACTGTGGGAGCAGTATTTTATTTGTATATTTCTTTATTTTATGCTATACTGTCCTCATAAAAGGATGTGAAACAGTTGAAATACCAAATCCATGAATTATCCACCAGAGCGATCATGCGTTATACCGCCGAGACCTCCTCCGGCGTTTACAAATACAATCTTACCGAAGATGCTACAAACCGTTGCATCTCTTTTTCTGCGCCGACTATGCAGGACGACTGTGCGCTGTTTTATCAAATTATGTGCGTGCTGCACGGCGATGATTTTAAAATGCCGGTTGGTGTAGAGGTTATCCCCGACCTATCGAATATCCTCATCACCGTGGATTTTTCGGGTATCTTTGACCGTAGCGCCACCAAAAAAAAATATATCGACCGACAAATGCAAGCCGAGTCTATGTTCCGACCGGATGGAATCACATTGGATTTTGGAAAAGGTTCATATAAATATCTCGCGTTCGAGCGTAGCGCCAGCATGAGCCGCAACTCCCGGCTTTCCTTTATCCGTGCGGATTTTTATGAACCGGTTCGCCGCCGCATCATGCTGGACATGAACATCGGGCTGTGCCAGCTCAGTAAGCTATACGCCTACAACGGTCTGATGCTCACCAGCGGTTTTCGTATTCCGGATATGAGCATCTGGGATGAAAAGCGTATTGTCGTTGTGGATAATCCGGTTACGCCGGTGTATGAAGCGAACATCATCACCGCCGAGGACGATGGTATCGAGAACGCCATGCGAAAATACCACCGTGTTGAGAAAAAGGCTGATATTGAAGTCACCGAGTTTGACGGCGAGGGGCTTGTGTCCCGTGAATTTGCCGAAAAAATGGATATGGAGTTTTGCGGTAAGCACGTTCACAACTCTTTTCAGATTCGGTTGCCGTATATCAAGGGTGTTGTGCATGAAGTGGATTTTAAGTCGCTGTTTGCCGAGCTTGCTGTGCCATATATCGTTGACATTTGGGGTGAAAAGCATCCGATTCAGGATGTTGATCTGATTCTTACCAAAAGTATGTTCAAAGCCTTTGGCTGGATGACGGAAAACGGTTTGTCGTGGGCGGAATATCTTGCCCGTTGCAAAAAATATCATCATGCGTTATATATTTCGGGTGTCAATCAAACCGAGCCGCAGCGGTATACCGAACTGAACTATCAGTTCCTCAACACCGTTTCCATGACAGCTGAGGAGTTCCGTCCACTGGATTTGCCGCTTGGCTGGAAGTATAGTCTCGAAGAAGATAATCGGAACTGGATTACCAAAGAAACCGAAATTGCCTATTATCGACTTGCTGCCGATCCTGCCAGCCGAAAAGAATATTTTATCGACGCACTGAACCGTTCGGAGGCGGACAAGCGTAGTGTTTTACTTGCGAAAATTCTTGAGAAAAATCCGCTGTTTATTAACGAACCCATTTATACAAAGGAACTGGAAAACAAGGCGCAGAGCCTGCTGAAACAATACGCCATCGGCAGGCTGATTGTTTCAGGCGATAACCGCTACCTTTCGGGTGATTTGATACGGTTTATTTTGATGCTTGTGAAATCGGTTGCCGATGTGGTTGATGAATATATGGGCGTTGTCGCAAGGCTTAGTCGCGAATGTTACAGTGAAACGGTGGCGTATGCGCCCGGTGCTGCATATCCGCTGAACGAAAGCTATACGCTGCTGCGTAATCCGCATATTGCCCGGAATGAGGAGGCAGTGGTATCGCCGCCGGAATATATCGGGCCGCTGCGGCAGAAATATTTGTCGCATTTGAGCTATGTTATTATGGTGGATTCCCGTACGTTGATACCCGAACGGCTGGGCGGTGCGGACTTTGACGGCGATATGATCAAAACCATCGCCGATCCGCTGCTGAACGCCTGTGTGGCACGCAATTACAAAGAAAACGATTTTGACGCTTACAGCCACCAGAGCAGTATTCCGCTCTTGAAAATTCCGTCCCCAAACTCGTTAATCTTGGATGCGAACGATTGGCAGGCGCGTTTTCAGGTTATTAAAAGCACCTTTTCCACCCGCATCGGGCAGATTTGCAATGCTGCCTTTAACCGCAGCATTATTGCCTATGATGAAAACTCCGATATGGCGGAGCGTGAGCGATTACAGCGTGAGACCGAGATGCTGGAAATCCTGACCGGGCTTGAAATTGATTCTGTGAAAAGCGGAATCAAGCCGGATTTAACGGAATTTTTAAGTCAAAAGACAGTGAGCTGCAGCTCGTTTCTGAAATATAAAAGCTTAGTCGGCGAAGATAACAGCCAGGAATGGTATGAGCCGACAAAAAACGAAAAGCTAAATAAATTCTTTGATTCTGTGGATTGGGACAATGTTACCTCAAATGTAGAACGACTGCCGTATCTCGCTAAAATGTTGGAAGAAAACACGCCGAAAATCAAGGTAAAACCTGCCGAAGATAGCGAGCTTTTCGCTTTTGCGCAAATCGCAAACTGGCAAGAAGCACTCAATCCGGCGGATATGGATTACATGAAAACGCTAATTGCAGATTATAAGGAAGCGTTGAACCGTATTCGTCGGAGCTGGCATATCGGGGATATAAAGATGAACCGCAGGAACGATATTGAGCGGATTCTTTACGCTCGTGGACAGGAAAATGATTTTACTGCAGATGAGTTGTATTCCGTTTTCAATTCGTTTGACGCAAGGTGGATAAAAGACCTGCGAAATTTATTGACCGAAGAGCAATGGCATTTGATGCCGCTTGATGAGAGGGAAAAGTTTTTGAATTTGTATTTGCCATATGGAACTCCGGAGCAGTATCATGTGTTGTTTGCTGATTTTCGTCATAGCGGGTATAGGATATTTGGCGATATTATCTGC
>DOWI01000150.1:2688-3660 GCA_003519645.1 Oscillospiraceae bacterium | reverse complement strand
GCTACTAAGTTTCTTATTGCTCAAAGATTTATCATTATAACCTACTTAAAATTTTTCATTTATAATAGGTATCTAAAGTTATTTATCATTTTTTGTTCGTTTTTACTTTACGGTTACAACTGGTTCAAGATTTCCTCTTCTTCTAGAAGTTCCATGACCACTTTGGCTTTAAATTCGGCTGTGTAAAGATTTCTCCTTTCCATACTAATAGTTTAGCCTATTTTTTCCCTGCAGATGTCTCACTACTTGGGAGCAGTATAGGTGTGAACTAGAATACGTGGGAATTTGGGGGTAAAAAGAGGACTTCACCACTGTATTTGCCGAATTTTATAAGGTAGCAAAACCCAAAAACTAAACANNATTTGACAAAGCTATGTTTTTTCTTTTGTCATGCAGGAGGAGTAATTTGATTTCCTGCAAAGTTCCATCAATGATCGTATGGACAAAATAAACGGCATTGTATACTTAGGCGAGAAGAAGCCGGCCAGCTATACGTTCCTCACGCCAGAAGGCACTGAGATAGGCACTTCGTATAAAGGCCTGGTGGTTTCTGATCTTGCGGTATTGCAACTGACCGCTCTACCCGCGCACAAGATCATCAGGCAATGGAAGTTCAAAAATTCTGAAGAAATATGGAAATGGACTATGAAATAACTATGCCGAGAAGGAGGCGCATCAAATGTCGAACGAGTTTGACCAGTATTTTAGCGGGCTTTTGACTGCCCTTCGTGCGGCAGAACTCGAACAGAAAAAGCAATATTACAGTGCCATTGACATCGAGGATATGGCAGAAGCTACTGCTGTCACCATTGACGCAAGAACTAAGATTCAGCAGCTAAGAAAATGGATTGGGGACTTGCAATGTATTAGTGAAGAAGTCGCGACTGCTTTACACACCGAACATCCTACAGCGCAAGAACCAACGGCAGAGGACACCGGCAGTACACAGCAACCAGCGAAGGCTGTAGTGCT
>DOWI01000150.1:1785-2671 GCA_003519645.1 Oscillospiraceae bacterium | reverse complement strand
CAAAATTATGTGAAGCTATGGTATTGCGTAAGCCGTATAGGTTTGCCAAGTTGAGTGTAACCCCGGCGTTGGGAGTATCCGAACGACGAATACTGAGTTTAGATGAACAACAAATAACGGCTCCACGCACAAAACTGTCGAACGGACTCTACGTTACTATTGCGGGTTCCCCAACCGAGATAAAAACACGCTGCGAACATATACTTTCAGCGTGCGGTTATAGTAACGATGTGCTTCAAATTTTATGATGGAGGATAAGATAATGGATGCAATCAAAACGCTTGAAGATGTTCTTGCCAAAAAAGCTAAGAACATGAGCAATGAAAATAGGAAAAGGGCTGTCGGAGCCTTACTGGCACTATTTGGCGAGGACAACGGCGCAAAACAAGTAGCCGAATATCTCATTAAGCTTCACTACTCGGTATGCCAATCTTTTTTTGAAGAGTTTTGCTTATCTGCTTCAGATGAAAACATTATTGCCATTGCAGAGGCATTAGTGAACGATGAGCAGTTTAAGAAAGGCAAGACCAACAATATTATGTACCCGAAGGGGTTGTCGGCTGTGCTTGCCCTTGCATCCAAAGGTAAGTATCAGGCTTCTTTCTTGGTCTTAAGCCGAATCCTTTCACAGTCTGAGAAAGCAGGTGGCTTTTCGGATGGTTGCGTGAACAACTTCAAGAAATTGATCGCAGATAAAAACGGAATGCCATTCATCCTCAATCTCTTCGAACACGCAACGGAGGGTGAAGTCGCGTGCAAAGAATTCGAGTTAAAGCGGTTAGACAGATTCTTGAAATCATTGGACGACAAAGGGGTAGTTACATCCCACGAAGAAGTGGAGGTTACGTCGCCAATCTCCAAATCAACGCAACCACCATCGGGTTTT
>DOWI01000150.1:0-1758 GCA_003519645.1 Oscillospiraceae bacterium | reverse complement strand
GCAGAAACAATCACCAGAATTGAGAAAAATCAGCAAGAGATTCTTGCCGCTATTCGTAGATTGGTTGATAGCCGGTCAAGTATTGAAGCACTGTCATTGGCAATAGCACGACGCGACGAGGAAATATCCGCTATCAAGTCAGACTTAGCTGAGAAGGAGCGCCGTGCAGCCTCGCTTGCATCTGAAATAGGGGTGAAAGAGAAGCAGCTTGCAGAGATGAAAGGGAAAATAGATAACTTGACCGGGCGGTTACGTACTTCATTGCAAATGGATAATATATCTAAGAGTCAGGAACTAATTACGCTTAAGAACGATATCTCTGAGGCACTTAAGCTCGATTATGCTGACTTTGCCAAAAGCAAGGAAAACCCATACAGTGAGGACTTGTTTGAGGCATATCGCTCGACACTCGCCAGAATCTTCAAGCTGTTGAAAAGGTTCGGCATTACCTGCCAATGAGAGGTGACAAATCATGCTCNNCATGCAAAAGGGTAGTTTTATCGGAATAGATTTTGGCACAACCAATACCGCCGTCGTTCAGTTGCTTAATGATGAGCAGGGATTTCGCAGTGTCAACCTTGGAGAGGGAGGAGAATACCCTTTTTCCTCTATCGTTGCCATACCCAAAAGCGGCGGTGCTTTGAAATTTGGCCGGGAAGTTCGAAGTCGTCGAGAGGAACTAACCTCTGAGTATGAAATTTTCACTTCGATGAAGTCATACCTTGGAACCGACAAAGAGTTTATTGTCGGTTCCAACAGGTATTCCGCCACTGAGATAACNNAATCTATCAAAGCATATATAGCCAACGCCCACAGGATTGAAATTAAAGAGGCAGGGTTGTCATTCCGTGTCGATTTTACTCCAGAAGCACGCAGAGAACTACGGAAAGCTGCTGAGGACGCAGGAATAAGCGTAAAGTGTTTCATTTCAGAACCAACTGCGGCATATTTTGCCAACCGCCAAGAGGGACAAGCATACTCAAGGGTGATGGTGCTTGATTGGGGCGGCGGCACATTTGACATAAGCATTCTGAATCTCAAAAAGAACTCTGTCACCGAAGCTGCAGTTTTTGGTGAGAAAATTGCCGGCGATGATATAGACATAGAACTTGCAAAACGCATTCATGCGGATATTGTGAAAAAATCCGGCTCTGGAACTCATATTCCTTTCGATGACATGAATCCAACGAGTCGTGACCTTATGATTGCCCGTTGCGAACGCGCAAAAATTGAAATATCAGAAACAGATGAAGAGTACGACTTGACGGTTATGGATTATGGTGAATACGGGACCAAAAGTCTTACAGTCAGCGTGGACTTGTTCAATGGGATTGTCGAACCGATCATAAAGAGCAGAATACTAAAGGTAATTGATGCAGCTCTTGGAAGAGCGAGCCTTACTCCCGCTGGCATTGATGCAGTAGTTATTGTTGGCGGCAGTAGCAACTTGGCACCGTATGAAGAAGCTATAACGCGATTATTTGGTGAGGATAAAATAATCCTTCCTCGCAAACCTCAGTGGTCTACCGCAGAGGGTGCCGCGCTTATGCAAATAATCGGCGGCAAATTCAGACTCAACGACTCGCTCGGTGTGTTCCTTAGCGATGATTCTGTATTGCCGCTACTTAGAGCAAATGAAGACGGGGTAGGCACCAAAGTGGGACCTTTGAGTTTTTCTCTTGTTGAAGATACTCAAGATGCTCATTTTGTTTTCACAAACGGTGATGGGAGCATTATATTCGAACGAGCCAACGTTCC
>DOWI01000386.1:2453-2903 GCA_003519645.1 Oscillospiraceae bacterium | reverse complement strand
ATGTCCACCAAACGCTTGTGTGTTCGCATCTCAAACTGCTCGCGAGAATCCTTGTACTTGTGTACGGCGCGCAGAACGGTAACAACTTCCTTCTCGGTGGGCAGCGGAACAGGACCGGAAACACGAGCGCCTGTGCGGCGTGCTGTCTCAACAATCTTTCCTGCTGACTGATCCACCAGCTGGTGGTCATACCCCTTGATTCGAATACGAATTTTTTCTTTGACTGCCACTGAAAAACGCCTCCTTAATAATTAGTTGGCGGGCGACGCTGATTTCTTCCCACACTGCCGGGTGTTTCTTTACCGGCGGTAAAAAAACCGGAAACCTGGATTAAGGTGTCCGGGAACGAATCAGCGCCCTGTGGACAACTTCGCACAAATCCCCGCAACCCTAAGAGGGGATGGCATAGTCGCTCTCACAGTATTCCTTGTCGCCCGGTTTAAAATCGGA
>DOWI01000386.1:0-2395 GCA_003519645.1 Oscillospiraceae bacterium | reverse complement strand
AAAATTTATTCCAAATATATTCTAATTTCTTTAATTGGCTATACGCTATAGCAGTTTTATATTGAATACTAGCTATTAATACTTTTAAAGTAGCGTTCCGCTTTGGTCGTTTATATTGAACCACTGTCTAGAATCATAAAAACATCCTCCGAGCCACCCCTGTTCTTTCAAGCGCGCTGTAAAGAATCAATCCCAAGACGGTGCACGCGGCAAACTGCCCCGCGGCGACATAAGCAACCGCCATGCCATATTGATCCCATGAAAAGCCGCCCAGAAGCACAAGCGTGAGCTCCAGACCTACAACCAAAGCGTTGATTACAACCGGCGGCAATGTTGCCGGGGCAGGAACCCCCTTTATTCTGATGTTTCGCATACCATAAGTCATCCAAGCCGCCACCAGAGTCGCAAGCGTGCCGAACAGAATATCCCATGCGCCGGCAAGGTTTGCGCCCATTGCTAATCCCACGAGATTGGATACCATGCAGCCGACGGCAAGACCGGGAATGGCAGATGGAGTGAAAACCGGTAGGACGGTAAGGATTTCAGAAACACGGAATTGCGCAAGGCCGAAAGAGGCTACGGGCACCGCCAGCGTCAGTGCCGTATACATGGCCGCAATCAGACCGCCCTCCGCCATACGGCGAAGTGCCGAATTTTGTTGTCTCATTTTTAATCTCTCCTAGTTTTATTTTAGGTCAGGATGGTTTCGAACTGACCACGACTGCCATAGGCAGTGGTTTGCTGCCATAAAAACAGCGTTCGGATTTCACTATACCCGCCGGAGAGCTATATGTCAACCGTTATATTTTTACGGTAATCAAAGTAGTATGAATGACTACCCCGCGTGTAGGGTTCCCCGGACGCAAAGCCCGGAGGTTTTGCTCCACCCTAAATTATTTGATTGACAACCAAGGCAGAAGGGATATAGAATAGTAGGAATTCACGTTACTATTAAATGATTACATAGACAGCAGCTGAAAGGACATAGAAACAAGAATGAAAAAAACTACGTCGCTCTGGGCGGCGGGCGGTTTGCTATTTACTGCCCTGATTTGGGGACTTGCATTTGTTGTAGTTAAGAATTCTCTGGATTTCGTCCCCCCGATTTACATGATGGCGTTTCGGTTTACGATTGCAACGGCGGGACTTTCGCTTATGTTTATAGGAAGGCTAAAGAATATCGATGCCGCAATGCTGAAAAGCGGATTTGTGCTCGGGTTTTTGCTAACCATCGCCTATGCACTGCAAACCATCGGCTGCAAATACACCGCAGCCGGGAAAAACGCGTTTCTGACCGCTGCCTACGTTGTGTTTGTCCCCTTTCTGCACTGGATGGTTAACAATCAAAAAACAAAAAAATCCCATATTGCGGCGGCTTTTGTTGCCATTATCGGAATCGCGCTGCTGTCGCTTCAAGATGACTTGTCGGTAAATATCGGGGACTTCTTGTCGCTGCTGTGCGGGATCGGCTTTGGGGTACAAATCGTTTTTATCGAGAAGTATACCAAAAAACAGGACCCCATTCTTCTCACAGTAACACAGCTGGCAGTTGCATCCACACTTTCATGGATGGCTGCACCGTTTTTTGACGGAGGCTTGCCCCAGGGCATCTTGAGAGCCGATGTTGTCACAAGCATGCTCTACCTTGGATTGTTCAGTACAATGGTTGCCTTTTTTCTTCAGAATGTATGCCAGAAACACACCCCGCCCTCCACCACCTCGATTCTAATGTCGACCGAATCGGTTTTTGGTATACTCTTTTCTGTTCTTCTTTTCGGAGAGCGCCCGTCCTTCCGTGCCATTGTAGGCTGTGTGTTTATATTTTTTGCAATCATGCTTGCCCAAACCAAAATCAGCAGGCTGATCGACGGTTATGACAGGGCACAGACAAAAGGCTAATATTTGCTATTTTTGTGAATAATCCAGCATAAGTATACATTGATACCGATAAATTTCTATATATTGTTTTGGTTAATATTCAAGGCTCTTTTCCTGTTTCCGTGAAAGTGGTATAATTTTCATGGTGATGAGAGATGCAAGGATTTGAAAATTACGAAAGCATGTTTGCACAATCTATAGGGGTTGTAGAACCGTGGAAAATTGAGCAGACCGAATTTGACGAAGAAAAGCGTGAGGTACATGTGACGGTAACAGCGCGTAAGACGGCAAAATACCCTTGCCCGGAGTGCGGTGAGTTGTGCGAACGATATGATGATGAGGATAAAGAGAGAATATGGCGACATGGTGATGTGGTGTTTTTCCCATGCTTTGTTCATTGCCGCCGCCCAAGAATCAAGTGTAAGGAACATGGCATCCATGTTGTCACTGCACCATGGGCAAGACCGAACAGCCGGTACACATTGCTTTTTGAAAGCTATGCTATGCTTTTGATGAA
>DOWI01000045.1 GCA_003519645.1 Oscillospiraceae bacterium | reverse complement strand
CTGATAAAGGCACATCGGCGCTTAACCAGTGCCAGCGACCGGGAAGCGAGGGTGATCTCACCGTGGCGCTGATCATCCAATTTTTGGGCAAATACAAGTGTTTCATTTAAACTTAATCCAAACTGCTTAACTTGCATTGCTCTTCCTGTTGTTTCAATACTAAATCTATCCGTTTGCATTATATTTTTGAATTCACTTTCTCCAACATCATATTTTTTGTTTTTGTATTACTCGTTTGGTAAAAACATTATAGAAAGGATCATTATAAAAAATCCGGGTATTCTCAAGAACGCCAGGTGCAACTATTCTAACCTCTGTTAACACGCGCTATAAGAAGTAGATTTATTTCAAATACCACTTGACATTTTACTTTATGCTGTGTAGGATTAAATGAAACTACATGATGTAGAACAAGGGGAGCGATTTTTTGTTACAGCAAATATCAGATTCGGAAATGGAAGTTATGCAAATCATTTGGGAGAATGGCGGCAATATCTCTTTTGCACCGCTTATGAAAATCATCGAATCAGCAGGAAAAACGTGGAAAAAAAATACAGTTTTAACATTTCTTGTCCGCTTAATAGATAAAGGGTATTTATCCGCGACAAAAACAGGCCGGGCCAAAGAATACTTCGCAACCGTTACGGAAAACGAATATCAAGAGGAACAGGCCAAAATCTTTCTGGATAAGGTTTACAGTGGTAATGTAAAGGGGCTAGTTTCGGCTTTGCTCAAACAAGACAGCCTTACGAAAGAGGATTTCCGAGAGCTGCACGATTTCTGGAAAAAGGGTGAGGATGCAAAATGAGTGAATTTTTATGGCTGCTTTTTTCCCTATCTCTATCCGCTTCGTTCGTCATGGTTCTGATATTCACATTAACCAAGTTATTCAAAAGGCGATTGGATCACACTTGGCGTTATTATATATGGCTAATTGTCATTGTCCGTTTATTGGTTCCGTATNNTTGATGAATTTAATTATGCAGGAAAGCAGGAATCCGGTTGCGATTGGAGCGGTGATCCAGCCCCCGCAAACAGAAAATACACCTATTATTTTACCGCAAACGGAAGCTCCTATGATAAGCGCGGATACAACATCCCACAAAGCTTCTATGAACACAACTAACGTAAAAGAATATTTTGGAATAGTGTGGGCGGTTGTGGCTGTATCCATGCTTGCTTGGAAGCTCTCTAGTTATTTGCGGTTTATCCGCTTTTCTGCCAGGAAACGCAAACGAATCGAAAATCCTGCTGTTTTGAGCACTTATCAATCTGCAATTCATGCACTAAAGCTCCACCGCACACCACCTTTATACAAAAGCGGAATTGCCGGGGTACCGATGCTCATAGGACTATTTCGCCCCTATATTTTGATTCCTGATTCGGAGATTCAGGAGCAAAATCTCCGTCATATTCTGATGCATGAATTAACCCACTATAAAAGACGTGACGGGTTTTACAAGTGGCTTGTTCAAATTGTGGTGTGCATTCACTGGTTCAATCCTTTTATATATTTTACGGCAAGAGAGATTGACAAAGCCTGTGAGCTTTCCTGTGACGAAGCGGTTTTGCGACGTTTAAACCGTTCCGAGCGCCGTGATTATGGAGAAATGCTTTTGACCTCCCTGCAATGCGGTATTGATGCTCCAAACCGTGTGATCACATTGCCACTCAGTAAAGACGGCAGACTGCTGAAAACGAGGTTGGACTCTATTATGAATTTTAGACGTATCGGCACGGGCGGCATCATCATTTCACTTCTGCTAACCGGCTGCATCGGGATGGGGGCTATATTCTCCGGGGCATACTATGCTCCGCCAAATGTCGTAAACCCGGCAGCACTGGAGGAGAATAGTCATAATGGAATACCATTACCTCCGGCAGAAGATGCTGCTACACCCGAATCTGTCCCAACCATAGAAAAGCCGCGCGAAGTCGTTAAAATCGGAATGCAGGAAATACCCACAAAAGAATATGAAGCGCAAATCAAACAGCGCGAAGAAATGGATGCATGGCTCGAAGGGTTGGATGGGAATATTTACAGCGATTATTATTATTCATCTCCGAATATGGTGATTCAAGTTACAGATGTCGCTGCATTTGAACAATCTTCCGATATGAATGTAGCGAAAGAAAGCGGCTGGGTATTCGCTTTAGAAGAAGTGCGTTTATCGGCAAATGAAATAGATGCTCTTATCACTAGAATGCTAAATTGGGAACGCAGACACGAATTCCAAATAGACAGTTTCGGAGCTTCTGATGATAAAAGCACCATGAGCGTTGGAACCACAAGCTTATCTCCACAAAACCGAGCGATCATTGAAGAGTTTGTTGGAATAGGCNNCGGTACAGGCGAATACAGGATGGTTGGGTTAGATGGCATTATAGACTGGTATATCCCCCGACTTTTTGATAAGCCTTTCGTTTATAATGTGCTGGTAAAAGGCCCAACCATGAGTGCATTTTCTAACGGTGACCAACCTGACTGGAATTTTTATCTGCAATATGATAGCGCAGTGTCGGAAGATCAAATGTCAGATGCAATTACAAGAAAAATTTCCGAATGGTACGATATGATGTATGATCCAGATAAAATCACTTATGTGATAAAACGGGTCGAGGTAGAACGTGTTAACTAATATTTCGTAAAGAGAAGGATATCTCGTATGATGGAAATGCCAAGGGTTTGCTCTCGTTTAAAACTCCATGTACTGTCTTTTTTGGTAGCTGGTGCCTTGCTGCTATCAGGATGCGCTGAAATGCAGCAAGATCACGCTATGACACAAAGCGAATCTTCGGCATCGCAGGGTGTCTCCATGTCTGACAGTTTGCCGGAAGAAGAAAATGCATATCAGAAAGATATCCCCGTACATGATGAGGAATTTTATGAGGAGGTTTTATTGAATTTTGGCGCTCAGTGGGTTCCTCAAAGTNNCATGAGGAAGATGATTGGAAATCACCGGAGGAACTATCGGTTGCCAGCTACTTTCAATGGCTGCTACAACGCCGCTTTGATTTAGCATGGCGACCGTTTGAAGCAGAAGTTCCTTTGACCGGATATGCCATAGATGCAAGTATATTTGAAGACATTGTAACAAGCTATTTTGATGTTTCGGTAGAACATTTACGGTCCGACCCCGAAATTTATGATGCCGAAGCTAAAGAATATCATTACGGGATATATGGCGGGAAAGGCGGCATCCCAGAAATACAAATTGTAGATATCGAGCGACATGGCGAATTTGATTGCATCCATGTAACGTTGGACTATGCCAAAAGCCAAGGCACGGCTTCCAATAAAATACTCCCACAAAAAGTGGTAGTGATTCGTTATATGGAAGATCGGTCCTATCGTTTTACCCAATTCTATACGGATGAAGATTTTGTGGTGGTCAATAACGAAGAGAATATAGCGCTAAGGAACCCCGCATTAGATAAAATCAAAGGTTTCGCTCAACTGGAAGATGGTGTTCTGTTAGCCATAAAAAACTATCATAGTAGTATGGGTTGGATGGAAGCCAATCAGATTGGGCAATTAGAGCGGGTGGTNNTTATTTTCTGGCAGCACCTTGTTTCACTGGCTCTCGGGTGGTGGTGGAGTCTCTTAAATTTGAGGGCGACAATCTTGTTCCAGATAAAATACTGTATGAAAAAGAAAGTACCCCAAATGATTATGCGCTCATTATAAATTCCCCCCTGCCGAAAAGCGGCGCAGATAAACAGATAACAGTAGAGTATAATGGCACAAAGGCGGTGTTCCAGTTTGATGTTCTTGGTTTGCGCAGTGATGAAGCTTTGCCGCGTATGATTGATAACGTATTTTACATTGAAAATCAGATGGCCAGCCCTATCAATTAATCTGCAATTGAGGTGCAGGAAAGGAAATGCGCACGACTCTAAGTTGATTATTAGGCAATAAGATAAACGAACATCCTTAAGAGGAAACAATCGTGAGGTCAATCATGAAATCAGTTTTCGTAACGACTATTTTTATAACCATTGTATTAATGTGAGGCTGTATGAGCAAGGAANNCTTGTCTATCTTATCCGAAAGTTTTGACGGAGCATCACAGGAGAAAGATGATTCGTCTGAATCGGAAGCAAGCTCTTTAGCAGAGGAAAAGCCATGGAGTCCGGCGGATTACCCTGACCCCACTCTTGAGGAAAACATGGGAGCGGGCACATTTTATAAATGGGAGCATCTTGAATATCAAACCTTTGAAGACACAGCTGTTGCTGAGGTGATCGGTGCAGTTAACATAAATGGATATGACTGCTATGTTGTACAATATGAGATTGAACCCGGTTTGTACGCCGGGGGATATGCAGTCGATTCAGAATGCGGTGAATTGATCTGGTGCGTGGACGATAGGGGCCCTGGCTATTACTTCTTTTGCGATACCGCTCCCGAGTTTTTATATGCACCGAAAGAAGAGGCTTAGATAGAGCATCCAGAAAAGAGAAAGCGGAAAAGGTGGTGGGAGTTTCTTGTCTACGATCTTTTTGCTTTCATGAGCCCCCACCTAAGGCCATTTTGAAAACGTAAAGATGCACAAAGTGCATACTTAATCCCCAGAGGGAGGTAGTGTGGAATGGCAATTCATCGATATGAAATGAATGACAATACCTCGCTGGAGTTTTCAGAATACCCCTAAGGCATCCCCCGCTCTATAGTTATGCGGTTACCATTACCAACATGTAGTATAATAGTAAAGANNAAAGAGGCGGTAAAACCGCCTCTTTTTGATCTCGGCATTTCGCCTTAAATGAGCTCGAATGTAGCACTTATAGTTGTACCTTGGTAGCTTTTGATTTCTACCAAATATTTACCAGGAAGGTAGACGTGTTGATCTTGGCAAAGGCTTAATGTATGTTTTTTAGGATATCCCTGTACTACTTCATGGACAATTTCCTGAACATTGTATGAGAGGTTTAGTGTTTCCCATGTGGTACCATTGTAATACTTAATCAAGTATTCTAAAACATAGGTAAGCTGCTCCGCAGAGGTATTCACGATTTCAACCTCGATGTTGTTGCTTGTTACCGGATAGCTGCCGCCTGTAGTCATCGTGACGCTCCCGGGGGATTGTTCTTGCACAGTCAATNNCATAGATTGTATTTTTGTCAGTATCACTTAAAACAAATCGGTATGCTCCTGGTTCATATACGTACTGGCTCGGGTATAAACGAAACTCAAAATTTCCAATGCTGCCAGCAGGAACCGATTGCGGCTCCTCCACCACATTATAGCGAACAGGAACAGCTTCCCAGCTGCTGCCTGCTTTCTTTTCAATAGTATAGTCGATTATAAACCCAAAATTGTCTTTCGTCTGATTATTAATACCGATGTTTATTGCGTCTGTGCCAAGGGGGTACGACTTTTGCGCTGTTGTCATGATAACAGCATCAGCCGTCTTTGGTTTTGAACTGGTAATTTGTGAGGATGACTGCTGCTGCGTAGGAGCAGACGGCCCCGAGGATTGTGTAGTGGAGTCTGAGTTCACAGAAGAAGATGTATTTGGGGCATTTGGTGTTATCTGGGAGGATTCTGTCAGTGATTGCGGCTCATCTTTACTCAGTCCATGCTCATCGTCGACAGGTACTTCGGATATCGGATTAATAAGGATATCTGGATCGCTGCAATCGTCCCAATCTGTCGATTCGCTGCTACATCCACTTAATATCACTAGAGACATCAGTAATATCGCAATAAACCTATTCATGTGCAATCCTCTCTTATGGTTTGGGAAGGGGTGGCCCGAGGGGGCCACCCTTTTTCTTCAATACTCATATTCGCCGTACTTGACTTCCCTCATGATTCCATACAGGTAGGAATCAATACGCGGGCCGTGGTTAACATTGCTGCCGCCTGGGTATCCAACATGTACTCCGACGATATAGTTAGAATCGTCGTAGATTGCCGAACCGCTATTGCCGCCAACCGTATCCATATTGTGCTGCAGATAATAGGTGTCTGCATAGGTAATACTGCCTTTTGCCGACCACATTTGAGATCCACCGTTGGGGTCGGATGGTGTTTTGCCCTTGTCTTGCGGATATCCGGTTACATTATAAATACGGGAATTGAGGGTAACCGCGGATCTAAAACCAAAGTACCAATCGGTAACGGACTGATCATACATGATAATGCACCAATCATCTTCAGCAGAATTGCCGTTCCAGTACCATGATGGAATGATGTAATGAGTTGGCTTTACATTGGGATCGTATCGATACCAATTGTAGTTGTCGAAGCCAAACTGCATATAAACATTATTTTTGTTTACCAAAGTGTTATTGCTGCTGTTGTAGACACAATGGGCAGCTGTTATCACCGCCGAGTCACAAAATGCAGCACAAGAAACATTCACATAGTTAGGCCCGCCTTTCCATACCTGCAACCTTCCAATTGCACGATAAGGTGTTGCGGTGTAAGTGGTAACCCGGAAACGGTCGTCGGTTCCGATGATCTGCCTTGTAGAAGGCATATTCCCTGGCTCGGTAAGCTCACCGCCAGATCTTGATGCATTTATTTCACTGGCTGGAATAAATCTTACCACATCACCTGTGCCGGCATCAATAACCACAGCGCCATCATCCGGATAGGTTATGGATTTGTCAGGTGTAATGTTTTCGGCATTTTCTGAGGCCATGACTGAGATGGAAGAGCAGGCTATCACCAAGACAAGGGCCAAAGCTAGCGACAGATACCTCTTCATTTTAAACCGTCCTTTCTAAAATGTCGGGGATTTGTCCGTCCGGTACTAATCAGGTTATGGGCATCACCTCCTACTAATAAAGTTGCGAAAAAAGGCATGACAGCCAGCCATGTCCTTTTTTCATCTTGTGCTCAAGCTGTTAGAATGGGAGTGGTGTTGGACTGACGACATTACCCAGAACTGACTTTGTCACGTTCGCAAATGAGCCCGTCAGCCGCCCTCTCATTCTCAGCGTCCGACTAACGCAGGTTGTACTACCGATGATTGTCGACGCGTTCGTGTTATTTGGGAGATTGAATAGGCAGTAGGAAAAGGGCAATCGTCAATACTACAAATCAATCATCGGGAGGGTTTCTATGAGCACTCGGCATTGACATATCCAAAGGCAAGAGCATAGCAGCCCTGCC
>DOWI01000383.1 GCA_003519645.1 Oscillospiraceae bacterium | reverse complement strand
CTACTAATCGACAAAAAAATGAACCGTACCGATCTGAAAGAAAGAAGCGGCATCAGCACAGCTTCTCTTGCAAAACTTGGAAAAAACGAGAATCTCACCACAGCCGTTCTATTGAAAATTTGTACGGCGCTTAATTGTGACATTAGCGATATCATGGAAGTCGTGCCGGATGACAGCGCCGAGGCGGCAAATTCTCAAAAATAGAACGGGGGTTGCGGCATGGAAGTCTTCAATAATACAACAAACGTGGTCAGAGATGACCTTGTAAAAACAATTACCAAGGGCAGCCGTGTTTCTATTGCCGCCGCCTGCTTTTCTATTTATGCCTATCAGGAATTAAAGACGCAGCTCAAGGATATCGAATCGCTGCGCTTTATCTTTACTTCACCGACATTCATCGCTGAAAAGACGCCAACGGAAAAGCGTGAATTTTATATTCCGCGTCTTCATCGCGAAAAGAGCATCTATGGTACGGAATTTGAAATTAAACTCCGAAATGAGCTGACGCAAAAAGCAATCGCAAGAGAATGTGCGGCATGGATTCAGAAAAAAGCCACCTTCAAATCGAACATTACCCGAGATGGAATGAACAACTTTATCAACGTGGAATCCGCCGCCGAGCGATACACATATATGCCTGTCAACAATTTTACCACCGTTGATTTAGGCTGCGAACGCGGCAATAATATCAGCAATATGGTCAGCCGCATGGAGTTTCCGGCAAGCTCCGCATTGCAAGAACTTTTCGACGCTGTGTGGAAAGTTGAAGCGCGGCTTCAGGATGTTACGCAGTTCGTTGTTGACAGCATATCCGCCGTCTATCAGGAAAACGCGCCGGAGCTTATTTACTTTATGACATTGTACAATATTTTCAATGAGTTTCTTGAGAACATCACTGAGGACGTTCTGCCGAATGAAGCGACCGGCTTTAAGGAGAGCCTCATTTGGAACAAGCTCTATAACTTTCAGAAGGACGCCGCCCTTGCCATCATCAATAAGCTGGAGCAGTACAACGGCTGTATTCTTGCCGACAGTGTCGGTCTTGGCAAAACCTTTACCGCATTGGCAGTGATTAAGTATTATGAGGGCCGCAACAAAAGCGTCCTTGTCCTATGCCCGAAAAAGCTGAAGGATAACTGGATGACTTATCGCGGCAATCTAATCAACAATCCTTTGGCGAAAGACCGTCTGCGGTACGACATTCTATACCACACTGACCTCTCCCGCGATCGCGGTGACACCGTCATGGGACTGCCGATTGACCGTATCAACTGGGGGAACTACGACCTGGTGGTTATCGATGAAAGTCATAACTTTCGTAATGGCGGTGCTGCCACGGGCGAAGACAACGAAAAAGAAAACCGCTACACAAGGCTGATGAATCGCGTAATCCGCACAGGTGTCAAGACAAAGGTGCTGATGCTCTCCGCGACGCCGGTCAATAATCGCTTTTATGATTTACGCAATCAGCTTGCACTGGCATATGAAGGTCACAGCGATGTGATCAACGACAAGCTGAACACGAAAACCGATATCGACTCCGTCTTCCGTCAGGCACAAAAGGTCTATAACGCATGGACAAAGCTGGAGCCGGAAGAGCGCACGACCGACGCACTCTTAAAGCGGCTCGATTTTGACTTTTTCGAGGTGCTGGACAGTGTGACGATCGCCCGCTCCCGCAAACATATTCAGCGTTATTATGACACAACGGAAATCGGCAGCTTCCCGAAACGGAACAAACCGATTTCACTTTATCCAAAGCTGACAGACAAGCCGAATGCCATCAATTATCAGGAAATTTATGCGCAGTTGATGGAGCTGAATCTCTCCATTTACACGCCGTCAAAATATATCCTTGCAAGCAAAATAAGCAAGTACATAGACCCGGACTCCAAACACGCCCAGACCATTTCCCAGAGCGGACGTGAGCGCGGTATTCAGCGCCTGATGAACATAAACTTGCTTAAGCGAATGGAAAGCTCCGTCCATTCCTTCAAGCTCACCGTCACCCGCATTTATAATGCCTATTATGATACGGTGCAGCAGATTGACGCATTCCAGCCGGGCGCATCTATATCCGTGCAAAATGTCGCGGGGGCTGATGATTTTGATTTGGACGACCAAAACACCGAACTGTTCAGCGTGGGCAAAAAATTCAAAATCGACCTGCGCGACATGGATTATGTTTCATGGCGGCGTGATTTGCAGTCCGATCTTGAGGTTCTGCAGCTGCTGATTTTGATGATTGAGGATATCACGCCGCAGTACGACTATAAGTTAAACCAGCTTATTCGCGTCGTCTGCGACAAAATCGAGCATCCCATCAACGAGGGCAACAAGAAGGTGCTGATTTTTACCGCGTTTGCGGATACGGCGGAGTATTTGTATGAACATCTTTCCAAAGTGATCAAAGACAAGTATGGATTGAACACGGCGCTTGTCACGGGCGGCGTGGACGGCAGAACGACCATCCCGCACTTCCCGTGCGACATCAATTCCGTTCTGACCTGTTTTTCTCCGATCGCAAAAGAAAAAGCGCTGACTATGCCAAATGACCACAACGTTATCGACATACTCATTGCGACCGACTGCGTTTCCGAAGGGCAGAATCTGCAGGACTGCGACACCTGCATCAACTACGACATTCACTGGAATCCCGTCCGCATCATNNCGTATCGACCGTATCGGCAGCCGCAACGCAGTGATCCAGCTGGTAAACTTCTGGCCGGATTTATCGCTGGACGAGTATATTAACCTCAAGGAGCGCGTCGAGGCGCGTATGCGCATTTCTGTTATGACCTCCACGGGCGACGACGACTACATCAATCAGGACGAAAACGGCGACCTGCGTTACCGCCGCGCCCAGCTCGAAAAGCTGCAAAACGAAGTCGTGGATNNTATATGAAAGAACATGAAAGCCTTGACCGCACGCCGTTCGGCATCAATGCCGTAGTGCGCGGGGAAAAGCCGGGCGTGATATTCATACTTAAAAACATCAATCCGGGCATCAATATCGAAAATCAGAACCGGCTGCACCCATTCTACATGGTATATATCGGGGACGACGGCGAAGTGGTATGCAACCACCTTGACCCCAAAGCCACGCTCGACCGCATGCGCCGCCTTTGCCGCGGCAAGACAGAGCCGGACTTGTCCGTTTGCCACGCCTTCAATCACGAAACGAAGGACGGCAAGGATATGCGCCGCATCTCTGAGTTGCTCCGGCAGGCGGTTGCGTCGATTATCGATGTAAAAAAAGAAAGCGATATCGACAGCTTTTTCGGCAGCGGACAGACGACCTTTCTCTCCGGTGATGTCCGCGGGCNNGACGATTTTGAGCTGATCTGCTTTTTGGTGGTGATGAGCGAATGATACAACTGCCTTCCGCAACAACCGTAGGACGTGTGCTTCCAAAGGAAGCGTTCTATCAACGCCTGACATTGAGCGGCGACCTGAAGGAGAAATTTGTCGCCGACATCAAGCGCATCACCCTCTCAAACTCCCTGACCGCCGCTACGCTCAATCTGGAGGCAGGGAATGAAATGAACGAGATACTGGTGCTGACCGTTGAACTGAAAAAGCAGCAGTTTGACGGGCGCATTGTAGAGAATATTGCCCGGCAGAATCCGCACAAGCTGCTGTTTCTGCTGCGGTTTGAGGACAAAGCGCAGCTTGCGGTTTATTACGGGAAGCTTTACACTACGGCATGGGTGTCCGATGACGAAATCACGCTCCAAGTGAAAGGCTTTACGCTGGACACGGTATGGCAAGGCTTTTTGGAGCAAATTGCCTTGCGGGACGGATTCATCCAACCGAAACCGGACGATGATATTGACACAAAACTGCAGCGGCAGGAAAGAATCCTGAAACTGCAAAAGGAAATAGAAAAATTGGAAAAACAAACACAGCGCGAGGTACAGCCGAAAAAGAAATTTGCGCTGTATGAACAGCTTCAAAAGAAAAAACAGGAACTGGAGGAACTATTGTAATGAAACTGTTTGAACTCCCAATTTATGCTATTAGTAGTGATACATTGAAACAAAAATATCAAGAATTTAAACGTAAGTTTCAGAAAACTTATTCCACGCATAAATCAGTAGATGATGTATATAAAAAATGTCTTGATATAGAAACTTATCCGCAGCGGCTATGGGATTATAATCATATTGTGGGATATATTAGAATTTCGTTAACACAAAACGATGTGCTGTTCGATATTTTCCTACCTACGCCAAAAATAGAACGGTATCTTTGGAGATCTCATAAAAAGCACTTTTTGTATAATATATATGCAAATGGCACGCATTTTTATATTGGATGCATGAACAATGAGGAAATAAGAACAATGGCCGAAAATATGCTTGACGGAGTAATCAAAGACCATATACCGCCGCGCTATTATGTTGATAGAGAGTCTTTTGACTATTTGAACAATCAGATAGATTATAGAACATTGTTGGAGGTCAAGCATAATGGACAAGCTGAAAATGCACAGCATCAATAAAGTGGACGAAAACGTTGAAAAAATCGCGCGGCTTTTCCCGAACTGCGTGACCGAATCGCTGGTGGACGGCAAGCTCACGCGGGTGGTGGATTTTGATATGCTCAAGCAGGAGCTTTCCGACTTTGTGGTGGAGGGGCGCGAGGAGCGCTATCAGTTCACATGGCCGGACAAGAAAAAGTCCGTCCTGCTTGCCAACGCGCCGATCAATAAGACGCTCCGCCCCTGCCGGGAGGAAAGCGTCAACTTCGACACAACCGAAAACCTTTATATTGAAGGCGACAATTTGGAAGTGCTGAAGCTCCTGCAGGAGACCTACCTTGGCAAAATCAAGATGATCTATATCGATCCGCCCTATAACACAGGCAATGACTTTGTGTATGAGGACGACTTTGCACAAAACGCGGAGGAGTATATTGCCACCAGCGGGCAGTATGACGAGGAGGGCAACCGCCTTGTGCAGAACACCNNACCGACTGGCTGAATATGATGTACCCGCGCTTGAAACTGGCAAAGGATTTGCTGACGGACGATGGGGTTATTTTTATCTCTATTGATGAAAATGAAGTTGAAAACCTAAAGAAAGTCGGTAACGAAGTATTCGGTGAAAAGAACTTTGTTGGTTCGGTGATTTGGGAGAGAGCATTTGCGCCCAAAAATGATGCAAAGTATTTTTCAGATAGCCACGATTATATTGTTGTGTATGCTAAAAGCATTATAGATTTCAAAATTGGTAAACTTCCAAGAACTGAAGAAGCTAACGCAAGATATAAAAATCCAGACAATGACCCTCGTGGCGCGTGGGCAAGCGACAATTTGACTGTTAAAACCTATAGTGCAGATTATGACTACGAAATTACTACTCCGTCCGGAAAAATAATACGACCGACTGACGGACGGTGTTGGTTTACAAATAAACGACGTATGCAAGCGCTTATCGATGACGGTCGCGTTTGGTTTGGTGAAAGCGGAGACAATATGCCTCGCTTAAAACGATTTCTTTCTGATGTACAACAGGGTATGGTTCCCACTACAATTTGGAAATACGATGAAGTCGGGCATAATCAGGAAGGACGCCAAGAATTAAAAAAACTGTTTGATGATAAAGGATACTTTGATGGACCCAAACCAGTTCGACTTTTACATAGAATTCTTCAAATTGCTAATACAAAACTTGACGATATTATCCTCGACTTCTTCTCCGGTTCTGCTACCACCGCCCACGCGGTTATGCAGCTCAATGCCGAGGACGGCGGCAACCGCAAATTCATCATGGTGCAGCTCCCCGAAAAAACTGACGAAAAGAGCGAGGCATACAAAGCCGGCTACAAAAACATCTGCGAAATCGGCAAGGAGCGCATTCGCCGCGCTGGAAAGAAAATTCTTGAAGAAAACAAGGACAAACCCGGAGTTGAAAACCTCGACATCGGCTTC
>DOWI01000003.1 GCA_003519645.1 Oscillospiraceae bacterium | reverse complement strand
AAACAATCGCTGGTTGAGCGGATGCGGGAAGCGTAAAATAAAGAGGTAAGAAGGTGATATTATGTTTCAAAATAACAACGGTGCTGTGGTAAGGCATCTTGCAAAACGCAGTTTGTGTGCGAATAAGCGGCGCAGCGTAATCGCGGTAATAGCAATAGCGTTAACAGGTGTTTTGTTCACGACACTCTTTACAATAGGCGTTGGCACAGCCGAAACCCTGCAAAACCAGACGATGCGTCAGGCGGGAACGGACGGCCATGCCATGNNATACAATAAGATCAAAGAACAGCCGTCAGTCAAAAAAATCAGCTATCGGCTCTTTGTTGCGGACAGCGTAGACAATCCAGAGTTTTCAAAAAGGAACGTCGAAATGTCCTATATGGACGATGCCGCCTTGCAGATGAGCTTTTGTGAACCTACCACAGGGCAGCGGCCTCAGAAGGAAAATGAAGTCATTGCAGACACCAAAACACTGGATCTGTTGGGAATTCCTCATGAGATTGGTGCAAAAGTGTCGCTCACCTATACGATCAAAGGCGAAAAGGTGCAAAAAGATTTCATCCTTTCCGGCTGGTGGGAAAGCGATCCTCTGATTGATGCCGGGTTTGTGGTAGTTTCTAAATCTTATGTGGATTCCAATTCAGCCAAACTTGTGAACACCTATAAAGAAAACTATTCTTATGCCGGTGTCATCAACTCCTATCTTCTTTTTGACAACAGCATCAACATCTCAGGAAAGCTCCATAAGGTGATTACCGATAGCGGCTATGATTGGGAAAACAAACAGGCATCAAATTATATTCAAGGCAATGTGAATTGGGCTTATAATTCCACCGGTATCCTCTCAGGCCCTACGTCGATTATTGCTGCGCTGGCCGCTTTGCTTCTAATCGTTTTTACCGGTTATCTGATCATTTATAATATCTTTCAGATTTCGGTAAAAAACGACATCCGCTTTTACGGAATGCTCAAGACAATCGGAACCACGGGTAAGCAGATACGAGGAATGATCCGTCGTCAGGCGCTGCTGCTTTCAGCCGTTGGCATCCCCGTCGGCCTAATTGCGGGCTACCTGATTGGGAAGCTCTTGGTTCCGATTGTAATTTCCGCAACGAATGCCGACGCAAACGCTGGGATTACGGTTTCTCTGAATCCGCTCATTTTTGTCGGTTCCGCTTTATTTGTACTGATTACGGTTCTGATTAGTCNNCATGAGATTTGAGACGGCGATGTTTCTGTGAAAAAAAATAAGGAATCGACGAACGGCAGGAAAATATACCGCATGGCATTGTCCAATTTGGGACGGAATAAGCGGCGCACGGTCTTGTCCATCGTTTCCATGTCCCTGAGCCTGATCCTTCTCAATACGATGTTCACGCTGTCTCAAGGGTTTGATATGGATAAATACCTGTCCAGATTCGTCGATACGGATTTCCTGATTGGGAATGCCAATTATTTTAATGAGCTGAAAAAATTCAGAACGGCTGACGACCAGCTTTCGGAGAGCTTCATCAATGCTGTTATGGAACAGCCCGGATTTGAAGAAGGCGGAAGGCTTTACTATGATGTTGATACGGAACACGCCAGCATAGATTACGGGCATTTTACGCCCGTATCGGATTCGGGTGGGAAAGAAGCGACCGACGAGCATGGGAATACCATCAAGTTGGCACAAGACGGAAAACCCATGCTCGGCCTTTATGGGCTTGAGGGTATCTACACGGACAACTATGGAAATGCCGACATGAAAAAGCTCTCGCACTATTCCATAGGCGATACGATTACAATTCATGTCGATGGGAAAAGCCATACCTATGAGCTGCTGGCAAAGGCTAAGCAGAACTACCGCACCAATTCAAACCGTATTTGGGACGACTTTGGATTTTATCTTCCAGCAAGCGAATACCTGAAAATCGTGGAAAAGCCTGTGCTGATGACTTATGCATTCAATGTGGCGGACGGAAAAGAATCTGATATGGAGCAGCTTATCAAGACCTATACGGAGCAAAAGGAGCCTGCAATGGATTATGAATCCAAGCAAACAGTTGCTGGCGAATTTAACGGCTATCGTTCCACCGTGCTGATGGTGGGAGGCGTTCTCAGCTTCATTACTGGCCTAATCGGAATTATAAACTTTATCAACTCAATTCTGGCCAGTATTATTGCTCGGCGGCGAGAATTCGCGGTCCTGCAAAGCGTCGGAATGACCGGGAAGCAGCTCAGGCGAATGCTGCGCATGGAGGGTTCTTATTATTCGATAGGGGCAATCCTGCTGTCGCTTCTCGCCGGAACAGTTTGCTCCGTCTATATTGTGAAGTCACTGATCGGCAGTTTGTGGTTCTTCAGTTATCATTTTATACTTTGGCCTTTGCTTGCCATGTGTCCGATTCTTATCATGATAGCCTTGGTTATACCTGTTGTTTCCTACAGAAGCACGGTGCGGCAGAGTATTGTGGATCGTCTGAGAGAGGCTGCTTAGAAAAATTAAATATATCCTCAGAAGAAACGATGATAGAGATTTTGCGTACCCACCGTACGGAAAGGAATTTTCAGGCTAATCAAGTGAAGGGCATTTGCCCTATTACATGAGTAAACGGGACAGGCAGTTTAATCTGTCTGTCCCGTTTACTCACTGGAGGTTAGCCATATGCCTACAATCAATCTGCGCAAGTATTACCCGCTCCCTACAGAAGACC
>DOWI01000409.1 GCA_003519645.1 Oscillospiraceae bacterium | reverse complement strand
CGCCCTCTTCAACACAGTCAATGACATAATACCCACCGTTGCCGTTATCCGCAAGCACCTCAAGTCTTTCATCACCGCTCATAATATTGACACCAAAACCAAGTACCGTCAGGAATACCCCGCTTTGCCTTTTCTGCGTTATCAGATTTTTCATTTCCTCAACACTGCTCGGGCCGACATTGAAATCACCGTCGGTTGACAGNNATTCCCGCCTTTAATGAAATAATCCTGTGCCACACCGTACGCAACATTCAAGCCGTCCGCCCCAGCGGTACTACCGCCTGCCTGCAATGCGTTAATCGCTTTTATGATCTTGCTCTTTTCGCTCCCCTTCGCTCCGGAAAGAACGGTGCGCACACCCGAAGCATAGGTAACGATTGACACTGTATCCTTATCGTTGAGATTCTCTACCGCGTGTGCAAGGGAATCTTTTAATAAAGGTAGTTTGTCATGGCTCATCATGGAACCTGAAACATCAATCAAGAAAACAATATTAGAGCCTTTTTGTTCAGCTTCGTACAAATCTCTACCTGCCAGCGTAATGGAGGCCAGTTTTGCTTTCTTATTCCATGAGCAATCCCCGACCGATGTCGTAACTGCTACAGGAGTATCTCCGGTCGGTTTGGTATAATTATACTTGAAATAATTGATTGCTTCTTCTGTCCTGATAATATTCCCGCTATTCTGAAACTCCTTTAAGCTCATCCGTGCAATATCCCTGCGAAAGATTACATAGGAAGCGGTATCAACATCAATCGAAAAGGTGGATATGGCATTATCTCTTGTTTTAATGACTGGATTCTCTGTTATTTGACCTGCCGGAGGTTTATTCATTCCCCCTTTTGATTGTGGCATCGTAGCTTTGGTTTGGCCTGCATTCTTGGTTGTTTGAATAGCTTTTTTTCCTGTTTGGTTTGTACCGTTATTCTGGGTAACGTTGTTGACTGTTTCATTACCATTGTTTTGAGGTGTGCCTTCATTCTCACTTTCGGAGTTAGTTCCCGTTTCATTTTTATCAGCAATAGCCCCCACGGGAATAGAATTTTCACATTGATTTGATTCTCTTTTTAAAGATCCCGGCAAACCGATAAACAGCAACCCGCTGAGAACCGCTGCCGTCACAACAAAGCACGCTGCAATTGCCGTGATACGTCTAACATTTTTTGAGTTCAGAAAATGAGTTTTTTTGTGATTTTTATCTAATGCTGCTGCAACTGTTTTTGCTTTCAGTTCTTCCGAAACCGGAAGTGCTTTATTTTTATCGAAATATTCTTTAAATTGATTGAAATCCATAAAAATCTCCTTTCATTCAGTAAATATGTTTTTAAGTAAAGCGGTTGTTCTTGATAATCTTGTACGAACAGCACCGTTGGAGATATGCAGCATAGAAGCCATTTCTTCAAGAGAAAGCTCATTATAATATCGAAGCAATATCAACTCCCGTTGCTTGGGTTCCAGGGACATGACAGCATTATAAAGCCGTTGGCTTTCAGCATGCTCCTCGACAGCCTGTTCGGCAGATTCACTGGTTGAATCAATATCATCCAGCCCGATACTAACCTTTCTTTTATACGCGCTTTTGATTGCATCCTTGCATTGGTTAATTGTAATCCGAATCAGCCAAGTCTTTACCGATGAACGGAATTCGAATGTATCCATTTTTAGATATGCTTTAAGAAACACCTCTTGAAATACATCTTCAGCAAGCTGCTTGTCGTTCAGATATAGGTAAGCTGTATTTAGCACGCTGCTTCCATATTCATCGATTAACGCAGATAATGAATGTTTACCGCAAATATTATCATTCATATGGAAACTCCTTCTTTGAGATCTCACTTATTAGACGATCATCATTCAAGATTGTTACAATAACCGAACTAGATTTATAACAATATATTACATTAAAAAACCAGAACATTCCAACACCTTTCTCGGTGTAGTTGCTCTGGTTTATGGTTATTTCTGTTTTTCTTTCATTGAATCAAGATAATCCTGTAATATAAGAGTAGCAGCAACAGTGTCGATAACATCCTTACGCTTTTTTCCTCTTGTATTGGTTTGGTTCAGTATACCGATTGCAGACATTGTAGTCATTCGTTCATCCCAAAGCTTTACCGGAAGGCCGGCCTCATCTGCCAATAATTCGGCAAAGCTTTCTGCGAGGCGGGCGCTTTCTCCACATGAGCCGTCCATATTGCGGGGATGTCCGACCACAATCTCGGTGACTTTCTGCTGGTTTGCTATTTCTGCCACCTGCTTGACCAACAGGTCGGTATCCCTCTGTGTAATGGTGCCGATTGGAGAGGCAATAAAACCCGTTGGGTCTGATACAGCGATTCCTGTCCGCACCCTGCCCAGATCCACCGCAAGTATTTTCACAGGCATTCTTCCCTCCGCTTCACCATTCTTGTAATGTGCCGGTCAATTCAGTAATACTGTTAAGACCTAACGAATCAGCAAACCTTTCCAATCCCTCAATTATCTTAATGCAAGCAAAAGGATCGTGAAAATTAGCTGTACCCACCTGTACAGCACATGCTCCGGCAATCATCATTTCAGTGGCATCTTCCCAGGTTGATATCCCGCCCATGCCGATAACCGGTATTTTCACGCGTTTGTAAACCTCGTGAACCATACGAACAGCAACCGGAAATATCGCCGGACCTGACAAGCCGCCTGTATTATTACGCAGCATCGGACGTCTGGTATTTATATCAACACGCATTCCGGTTAGTGTATTGATCAAAGAAAGTGCATCGGCACCTGCATCCTCGGCGGCCTTGGCAATGTCGCCAATACTGGTCACATTGGGGGTCAGCTTCACCATCAAAGGTTTCTGGCATCTTCTTTTTACCTGTGAGGTAACCTCGGCGACACTTTGGGTTGATGTTCCGAAATTAACCCCGCCATGCTTTACATTGGGACATGAAATGTTAAGCTCAATCATATCCACATTGGATTGATTGAGCTTTTCTGCCAGCGCGCAATAATCCTCTACCGTATTACCTGCGATATTCGCAATCACAGTTGCATGCTGTTTCTTCAGCCATGGAAGGTATACCGACAAAAATGTATCAACGCCGGGGTTCTGAAGCCCCACACTGTTTATTATTCCGGATGTGGTTTCGGAAATTCTTGGCGCAGGATTTCCCTGACGCTCGACCAGCGTCGTGCCCTTGCACGAAATACCGCCCAACCTTGAAACCGGATAGAATTCATGATACTCCATCCCGTAACCGTATGTGCCGGAGGCAGCAATTACGGGGTTTTTAAATTCCACATCGCATATTGATATTCGCATATCAGACATCCCAATCCACCTCCGTTGACGAGAATACAGGGCCATTCAGACAAACACGTGACAAGTGTTTGCCCTTATCATCCTTTGTTCCGCAAACACAGCAAAGACATGCTCCGATTCCGCATCCCATGCGCTCCTCCATAGAAACCTGACAGGGGATATTATGCTGTGCCGCCAGCATTGCCACCCCTTTCATCATTACTTTGGGGCCACAGGTATAAATTAAATCACAAGAATTTTTATTCAGATATCTCTCAAGAGCCTGGGTTGTAAAACCATGAATACCCGCCGACCCGTCATCCGTACAGAGTATAGTATCGGCTCCCACGGCAGAAAAATCGTCCTGTAAAATAGCAGCAGAAGCTGTGCGAAACCCTGTAATAACAGTAGCATTTTCACCGTAAAATTTCGCAATCGGCAGCAGGGGCGGAGTACCGATTCCTCCTCCAATTATAACCACCTTTTTTGATGAATCTTTCAGTAAGAAACCATGCCCGAGCGGACCGATTATATCAAGAACATCCCCCTCAGAGCATTTCGAAAGCCAATCGGTTCCTTTTCCCCTCACTTCAAAGATAATACGAATGTTGCCCTCTTCTTTTTCGATTGCGCATATCGAAATGGGACGGCGAAGCGTCAAGCCATCGCAGAGTATATTTACAAATTGTCCCGCCTTGGCTGCCTGTGCAATCTTAGGCGATGATAATACTATATCAAAAATGCCCGGTGCGATTTGCTTTTTAAATGAAATCCCGCATACTTCCTGTGTATATCTCAATACTAGCCCTCCCCTGATTTTCCTATGCAATTGCAGAANNTCTTGCAGCACCCGCGAAATCTTCCTGAGCGCAGCCCTCCTTTTTCCACGCGCATAAAATCGCACGTGAAGAGTTTATGATGGCACCCATTCCGTCTTTATCAAATGCACCTGTTATATCTGCGGCTCCGCCTCCTTGCGCACCGTATCCGGGCACAAGAAAAAATGTGGACGGAAGTGCTATGCGAAGTTCCGAAAGCTGTTCAGGCCAAGTCGCACCTACAACTGCACCCACACCCGAATATCGGTATTTTCCGGATAATTTCTCGCCCCACTTCTCGCAAAGCTCCCCCATCTTTTGATATACAGGCTTAACGTCAACCAGCTTGTCCTGCAGGTCTCCGGATGAGGGATTTGACGTTTTCACCAGCACAAAAATGCCTGTATTAGATTTAAGGCATACATCCAGAAGCGGCAGAATTCCGTCCGCACCCAGATAACCGTTAACAGTTAGAGCATCTCCCCCGAAAGCTGATATTTCATTGTTGCCGACTTTGGTAACGCCGAGATGGGCGGAGGCATATGCCTCCATGGTACTTCCGATATCATTCCGTTTGCCGTCTGTAATGACAAACATTCCCTTACTTTTCGCATAGGATATGGTTTCCGCCAATGCACGCATACCCGGCCAGCCATACATCTCATAATAGGCAGCCTGTGGTTTCACTGCCGGAACAATATCATATAAAGCATCAATCAAGCCTTTATTATATTCAATCAAAGCAGCCGCTGCTCCTTCAAGCGTCTGTCCATACTCGCCCAAGGCTTTATTAACAATAGCTTCAGGTACATATTCAAGCTTTGGATCCAAGCCTGCTACCGAGGGGTTGCCGGTTCGTTTTATCGCTTCAATCAAACGGTCTAATGACATTCTTTCATATCCCTTTCAAATTTTAATTAATCTTATTGTTTTGATACACAGCACGCCCGCCAAGCAGGGTAGTTTTTACCCGCCCTGTCAGCGTCATATCTTTAAACGGGGTGTTTCTTGATTTTCCGTGAAGCTCGTCCGGTTTTACAATCCACTGCTCGTCCGGATCGAAAATAACAACATCAGCAGGGCAACCCACTGTAAGCGTACCCGCGGAAATGCCGAGTATCTGGGCAGGCTGCAGAGACATCAGAGAAATCAAACGCGTAAGCTCCAGATATCCGGGATTAACCAATGCGGTTATCCCCGCGGCAAGTGAGGTCTCCAGTCCAATAACACCGTTTGGAGCATGTAGAAAATCAGCTTTTTCCTCGGCTGTGTGCGGTGCATGATCCGTTGCAATAGCCGATATTGTACCATCACATAAGCCTTCGATAACAGCCTCAATGTCATCCTGTGTCCTCAGCGGCGGGTTCATCCTGTAATCGGCATCACGTTTTTTCAGCAACTCTTCCGAAAGCATAAAATAGTGGGGCGCTGTCTCACCGGTTACCGGAATTCCGCGCTTTCTAGCTTCCCTCAGCATCGCAACACTACCACGGGTGCTAATATGACATATATGAACCGGAAGGCCTGTTGAAGCAGCGATTACAATATCTCTTGCAGTTCCCACATCCTCTGCTGCACGGGTAATACCGGGTACGCCCAGTAGTTCAGATACTTCA
>DOWI01000339.1:482-3575 GCA_003519645.1 Oscillospiraceae bacterium | reverse complement strand
CCTGTACCACCGTGTATGCGGGATTTCCGCAAGTAAGTGAACTCCATACAAATACCATTGCTGTGCAGGGAGCTGCCCCCAAAAGCACCGCACCCGCCAGATATTCCGTTGCCAATTCTGGTGTGATGAACGCTTTGAAAATCACAAAGAAAAACAAGGCGGCAATGCCATACATGGTAAACGGCTTAATAAGCCAGTTTGTGACCCATGTTACGAATAGTCCTTTTGGATTTTTCCCGACATTTTTTATGCTTTGAAAATCNNCATCATCATAGGATAAATCATCAACCAAATAAGAACCGCCATAGGAATTGACACTTTGGCATACTCAAATTGGTTGAGAAACGTAGGGATGGCGGGTAGAAACTTTCCAATCAATATCCCTGCCGCCATACAGAGAATGACCCATAGGGTTAAGTATTTTTGGAAAAAACCAATCCCATGTTTTTCTTCTTTTTCACTCATTGTCTAAATCCTCCTTATCATTGTTTTTGCAGGAACACATATCTTTGCTTTTACAGTCGGAGTAACGCCTGCTATCTTTTTCATATGTTGGCAGCTCTTTTGTTTTGGCTATCAGGTACTCGTAAAGTTCCTTGTTATTCCTGATGAAATCATCATTTATCCTGTAGTATGCCCATTGTGCATTTTTATAGCTTTGAAGAATTCCTGCCCGTTTTAAAGCGGTAAGATGCCGAGATGCGTTTGACTGTGTTAGTTCCAAGCTTCCCTCAATTTCACAAACGCACATATCGCCTTTTATAATCTGAGCAAAAATACGCAATCGGGTTTCTTCCGATAATGCCTTAAATATCTCTATCATTGGAACACCTCCTTATATTCGTATATGCGTTTATACTCATATACTATGCTGTTCAAAAGCCATCTGTGACAATGGCTTTGGGGAAATTTATTTTAATTCAATGCAATGTCCGCAGCAAAGCGAAACGCACGTGCCACATCCGACACATTTACTGTGGTCAATTTCCATCCGAGAGCCAAGCGGCTCATCGTCATCTTCCACCCAAGAAATTGCACTTTGAGGGCATTCCAGAAGTGGTTTGCAAATGCGGTTATCGGACATACATCTCGCTTTATCAATATATGCTTTCATCTCTATTATCCCCTCACTTTTTGAAGTATCCTGACAACTTCATCCTTTTTTAATACTTTACCAAAGGCAACTACTTTTCCGTCTACAACAAGGGCAGGTGTGGTCATCACTCCGTATGCGGCAATCTGTGTGAAATCGGTGATATGGTCAATATTTGCATCCATACCGAGTTCTGTAAGTGCTTCTCTTGTCGCTGCTTCAAGCTCATTGCATTTCGCACAGCCTGTGCCAAGAATTTTTACCGCTGCACCTTTGTTTTTTGCTGTTTGAGCTTGCGCCATCGTTTCTGCATTGCAATCACCGCCACAGCAGCAGCTCTTTTTTTTTTCTTTTTTCTTGCCAAATAATCCCATGATAATTACCTCCGAATTGTTTACATTTTATACTTTAACCGCTGGTCGATTAAAATCCAAGATAGAACATATAAAAACCGATTAACAATATCGCAAGCCCCATCACAACTTTTAATACCGTACTAAGCCTGCCATATCGCTTGCTTTGAGTAAGTTTCTGTACCAATCCTACCGATGTTCCGCAGACAATGGCAAGAATACCGTGTCCTACAGAATAAATAAGTAATAATAAAATTCCCCAAATGATACTGCCTTTTCCTGCTACGATAGCAAGCAAAGCAATCAGTACAGGTGTTGAGCATGACGATGAAAAAATACCGCCGAGGATGCTTGCGATAAAAGCCCCTGCATATCCTTTTTTTGTATTTTTAGAAACAAGATAGCTTGATGGGATTATTTCAAAAATTCCCCAAGTCTGCAACGCCATCAACACCATTAGGATACCAAGCACAATGTACCACCAACCTGCACTTGTGCCGATTAGTTTACCTGCCATTGAAGCGNNAAGTACCGTAAAGGTGGCGGCAGAGCCAAGCGCAAAGGTCAAGGACAACCTAAAAGCTCTTTTGGTGTCTTTCTCTCCTGTGCCACCCATGTAACCGATAATCAACGGAATGCTTGATAAGGCACATGGGGTAAATGAGGTGAGTATTCCTGCTGCAAGGGCAAGCAGCGGGGCAAGCCACAAACTCTCTTTTATCAAAGCTGACAGTTGTTCAAGCCACTCATTTATCATTACTCAACCCCCATTTCAACAAAGATTTTCCGCATCTGTGCTTCGGTCAAACCTCCTTGATGCACAGTAAAGAGGTGGTCGCCAGTTTCTTTGTGGGAGTACATCGTAAATTCAATTTCCGCTGACAGTTCTTCACTTGGCGTAAATGGCTTGCCGTCTGCCGTATAAAAGACTTGTGTCGGAATAACTTGAATAGGAAAATCCTGTGCAGCTTCGCCATATTTCCATACGTCAACAAATTGAACTACCGCTTTACCCTGCCATTCCTCATTGAGCTTTTTGAGTACGGGAGCCATCTCTTTACACGGAATACAAGAGTCCGCACCAAAGTCAATGACAATCGGCTGTTTATGTTCTTTCAGCTTTACTAAGTCAACGCTTTGGACAGCAAGCGGAATTGTATCAGTCGAGTTTGGAACTGTAGCATCGTCTTTATTCCAAGATTTAAAAGCAAAGATACCTGCTATTATTAAAACAATTAAGGCGGGAACACCGATTTTCAAAATAAGTTTCTTTCTATCCACAGCAGTCCCCCCCGCAGGAACAACTATTTTTCATGGATTTGCCATGAAAGAAACTTGCTAAATTATCAGGCATTTCATAATTTTCCGCTGCACAACCGCTATTTGGAGCTTCAAAAATCTTTCGTAAAATAGCTTCAGCCAGCATTTCGTGGGGAGGTATTTCATAGCTTTGCCCATTGTATTGAAACACCCGACAATTAACGTCAGTACCGCTTATATCACTGCAACAGCCACAGGCATTTTCTGCAACAGTTGTGCAAATATCCTGTCCGTTTACACGAATAGTGGGGGAAGATAAAAATCTGTACTTCTGGGCAAGCTCTTCGGTTGTCATTTCAATCTTTCTAAATTCAATGGAATAGCCGG
>DOWI01000339.1:0-461 GCA_003519645.1 Oscillospiraceae bacterium | reverse complement strand
AGCGGTCACAGGTCTTTAAATCAAGATACAGATATTCAACAAGTATCTTTTTACTTTCAGACTCCGTTTCATTACAACAGCAACACGGTGATTCTTCCATGTGTTCACTGTTTGGTGGCGTCCAACCTGTGTCATTGCCAACATAGGTAATCGCACCCACGGGGCAACTATTCCCACAGTTATGACAATGGTCAATACAGTCATCTGGTTTTACAATGATGGGGGATGGCGATTTGTCTTTGTCATATACATTTTGAGGACAGTTGTTCACGCAAGTTCCGCATTCCTCACATAAAACATAGTCTATCACGGGATACCAATTCTTTGCCATAATATTCAACTCCTTTTCGTTTTTACATAAATAAGAACTGTGTGGCATTAAAGAAATAGCCAATCAAAATTATTCCAACGGCAACGATACCGACAAATGCGGCAAGCAATTTGGGTTTAACTGCTTTTTT
>DOWI01000199.1:4135-4990 GCA_003519645.1 Oscillospiraceae bacterium | reverse complement strand
AAAAATGGATATTAAAAAACGTTTTTATGGAAAAACCGTCGAGGGAAAAGATGTTGATTTATTCACCCTGACAAACGCAAAAGGTATGCAAGTCGGCATCCTGACCTACGGTGGGATTATTACATTTCTGAAGGTTCCGGATAAAGACGGAAAACTGGTTGATATCGTGCTGGGATTTGACGATCTATCCGGCTATGAAAGCAGCAGCGGTACATATTTTGGCGCGCTAATCGGCCGCCATGCCAACCGCATTTGCAAGGGGCAATTTACACTCGGCGGCAGCGAGTATACACTCCCTTGCAACAGCAACGGTCATCATCTGCATGGCGGAAACATAGGATTTGACAAAAGAGTCTGGGACGCCTGTATAAGGGACAATCAGCTTGTATTATCTTTGGTGAGCTGTAATGGAGAGGAAGGGTATCCGGGCACTTTAAAGGTATCGGTCACCCACTCCCTTTCTGAGGACGGCGAATTTATATGGGAATACTATGCCGAAACAGATAAAGAAACGATTTGCAATCTTACCAACCATTCCTATTTCAATCTATCAGGCCACGACAGCGGAACTGTACTGGATCAGGTGCTGCAGATTGAATCCGACTCATTTACCGAATCGGATTCCGGTCTTATCCCCACCGGAAATATGCTGAAGGTTGAAGGTACCCCAATGGATTTCCGTACGCCGCATGCCATCGGTGAAAGAATTGGTCATGACTATCAACCTCTTAAGCTTGCAGGCGGATATGACCATAATTATGCTATTCGCGGCAACACCGGTTCTTTACGTGATGCCGCTTCCGGTTATGATAATAAATCCGGGATTTCATTTAAACTCAAAACCACACTTCCCGG
>DOWI01000199.1:0-3979 GCA_003519645.1 Oscillospiraceae bacterium | reverse complement strand
GATAAGACGAGGTTTTTATTTTAAGGCATATAGCATAAGCGAAACGCTTCGCCACCCCATGTCTGCGCCGCAAAGGCAATACCTGCTGCAACAGCAACCAGCAAAACAAGCAATATCAGAACCCGCCGGAATTTGCCGGCACGGGGCAATTTCTTGTGATATATAAAATCATAATGGGGGTTTTCACCTCTCTGTCCACAGCTCGGACAAAATAGATCTTCCAATTCTTTTCCGCATTGCGGGCATTTCATTTCAAAACCAGCCCCCAATTCAAGCTTTGTGATTAAAGCCTGTCTTTAATCGAATTCAGTAATCCGCCTTTTTCAATAATATTCTGAATAAAGGGCGGAAAAGGCTCTGCCTGATATGTTTTTCCGGTTGTCAGATTTTCAATCAAACCGCTGTCAAAATCAACCTTGATTTCGTTGTCTGCCTGAATATCCTTTGCGGCTTCATCACATTCCAGAATCGCCAGACCGATATTGATGGCATTACGGTAAAATATCCGCGCAAAGGTTGAAGCAATGACACAGGAAATACCACTCGTTTTGATGGCAATCGGCGCATGCTCGCGGGATGAACCGCAACCGAAATTTTTGTTTGCAACCATAATGTCTCCAGGTTTCACCTTATTGACAAATTCGGCATCAATATCCTCCATGCAATGGGCGGCAAGCTCCTCATGCTTGGACGTATTCAGATAACGTGCCGGAATGATAACGTCTGTATCAACATTATCCCCGTATTTATGTACTCTGCCCTGTGCAATCATGTTATCATCTCTTTCTAGATAGATTTTTAACTGAACCATGAAACGCTGGGAACAGCGCTCCCTACTTTAAATCTGCGGGATCGGTGATTGTTCCTGTTACAGCCGAAGCGGCGGCAACATACGGATTTGAAAGATATACCTCGCTGTCTACGTGTCCCATACGACCTACAAAGGAGCGGTTGGTGGTGGAAACTGCGCGCTCACCCGCCGCAAGAATACCCATATGACCGCCAAGACAGGGACCACAGGTCGGGGTTGACACAACAGCACCCGCTTCTACAAATATATCAAAAAGTCCTTCATGCATACTATCAAGCCAGATCTGTTGCGTTGCGGGAATGACAATGCAGCGCACCCCTTTGGCAACCTTGCGCCCTATCAAAATCTCTGCTGCCGCCCGCATATCCTCGATTCTTCCGTTCGTACAGGATCCGATTACCACCTGATCAATCTTGACCTGACCATTGCACTCATCAATGGTTTTAGTGTTTTCAGGCAGATGCGGAAATGCAACCGTAGGACGAAGCTTTGACAGATCAATCGTGATTACCTCATCATATTCCGCGTCAGCATCAGCCTCAAAAATCTTGATTTCACGCTTAAATCTACCGTTAACATAAGCAAGCGTAATATCATCTACCGGGAAAATACCGTTTTTCGCACCTGCTTCAATTGCCATATTTGCAATGCAAAGACGGTCATCTATCGAAAGATTTGCAACACCCTCGCCGGTAAATTCAAGAGAACGGTAAAGTGCTCCGTCCACCCCAATCTGACCGATCAGATGCAGTATAACATCCTTGCCACCTACAAAGCGTGAGGGCTTGCCGACAAGCTCGATTTTGAGTGCGGACGGAACTTTAAACCACGCTGTACCTGTAGCCATCCCAGCTGCAAGGTCGGTGGAGCCGACTCCGGTAGAAAATGCGCCCAGTGCTCCGTACGTGCAGGTATGGCTGTCTGCGCCGATAATGCAGTCACCGGGACCTACCAGTCCCTGTTCGGGCAGGATGGCATGCTCTACGCCCATACGTCCTACATCAAAAAAATTCTCGACATCATATTTGTTGGCGAACTCCCGCACATATTTTACCTGCTCCGCAGCTTTAATATCCTTGTTGGGAGTAAAGTGATCCATTACAAGTGCTACACGGGATTTGTTAAACACTCCGCAAGCGCCGCATCGTTCAAACTCATTAATCGCTACAGGTGAAGTGATGTCGTTNNCATAAATCCAGCTTCGCCTCAATCAACTGTCCCGCCTTGACCTCCGGCAGGCCTGCATGTGCCGCCAGAATTTTTTGTGTCATGGTCATACCCATTCTATTTGCCTCCTACATGTAATATCTCAGATTATTTGGGTGGTTTTGTATTTTCACAAACCAGTTTGTATTCCATAGACTCGCTAAGCGCGAGCCAGCTTGCCTCAATCACGTCGGTGGAAACACCGATTGTAGTCCATTCCTTTATTCCGTCTGTAGACGTAATCAAAACACGGACGCGAGCGGCGGTAGCCTGCTTTGAATCCATCACGCGAACCTTATAATCAACCAGCCGGAAATCCGATAAAACCGGATAAAAACCGCAAAGGGCACTTCTCAGCGCTTTATCAAGCGCATTAACGGGGCCGTTGCCTTCACCGGCAGCGGTTTGGGCATTCTCGCCAACCAGGACTTTCAGTGTCGCAACTGCGCTGTAATGTGTCGTAAATGGCTTTTCCCCCGTGATACGGTAATAGCCCAGTTTAAAGTAAGGTTTGATTTGCCCAAGCAGCTTTCTTACAAGCAGCTCAAAGCTTGCATCAGCACCTTCGTACTGATAGCCTTCCATTTCCATGTGCTTTAACTGTTCTATTATATCATTTAATTCGGGAGATGTCTTGTTAATTTCAGGACAATAGTGGCGGATTTTTTCGAGTACGGCGGTTCGCCCGCTTATTTCACTCATTAAAAAACGCCGTTCGTTCCCCACCAATTCAGGCGGGACATGCTCAAATGTAGCTGAATTTTTAAGCACTCCGTCGGCATGCATCCNNATGCCGACATAAGGCTCTCCCCTGCCAAGCCTTACATTCGCTATTTCAGCCATGCTTCTTGCGGCAGGTGTCAGCATTTGCATGCAGCCTTCCGGTATGCATGCGTAGCCGCGTTTTAACTGCAGGTTTGGAATAATGGTTGACAGGTTTGCATTTCCGCTTCTTTCCCCAAAACCGATATATGTACCCTGCACATGGGATGCCCCAGCCTCAACCGCCATAATCGAGTTGGCAACTGCCATCCCGCCGTCGTTATGAACATGGATACCAATGGTTACACCAAATTCATCAACTACGGTTTTGGTAATATCATAAACTTCCTTCGGGAAGGTGCCGCCGTTCGTATCACATAAAGCCAGTACATCAGCGCCGGCAATGACCGCGAATTCAAGTGCTTTCATGGCAAACACGGGATTGGCTTTATAACCATCAAAGAAATGCTCCGCGTCAAATATAACCCGCTTTCCCCTGGATTTGAAAAAAGCAACGGTATCCGCAATCATGGCGAAATTTTCTGCATCGGTTGTCCTAAGTATATCACGCACATGAAGATTCCAGCATTTGCCGAATAAAGCAACAACCTGTGTGTTTGCATTCAGAAGTGCCTTTACATTTGCATCATCTTCAACGTTTATGTTTTTTCGCCTGGTAGAACCGAAAGCTACAAGCTTGGTATTTTTCAAATTCAATTCGGATGCACGACGGAAGAACTCCAGATCCTTGGGGTTGGACCCCGGATTTCCCGCTTCCACGAATGGGATGCCCAGTTCATCTAGAAGTCTTGTTACAGCAAGCTTATCCTCAACCGAAAAGGAAACACCCTCTCCCTGCGCTCCGTCGCGAAGTGTGGAATCCAGAATTTCCACCTTTCGTTTCAATAAAATCACCTCGCCATCTATTTCTCTTGATCATGGATCGTGAGATCGCCCCGCTGAAGGGCATTAATTCCTGTTCGTGCCATTTCCAATATGCCAAACCGTTCAAGCTGCTCAACAAATAGGTCTATTTCTTCGGATTGGCCTGTCATTTCAACCGTAATCGTAAGATCACCGATATCAAGAACCCTTGCGCCATAAGATTGTATCATTTTTATAACCGGACTGCGCCCCATTCCAACAGCACCAACTTTTACAAGCAGCAGCTCACTGTTTGCGCACTCTTCCGGCTCAAGA
>DOWI01000345.1:404-3902 GCA_003519645.1 Oscillospiraceae bacterium | reverse complement strand
ACGAGGGGAACATGTACTGCCGGTTGATGGCTTTCGGCAACAAAAGTTACCAAACATTGCATGATGCCTCGGAGGGCGCCTTCCGGCGGCGGATTATCCTGTTTACCAAGCCGAAGCCCGAAGGGCGTGTGGACGACAAGGACCTTCCGCAGAAGCTCGCACGCGAGCGGGACGGGATTTTTCTCTGGATGCTGGCGGGCCTGAAGCGCCTGATGAAAAACAATTGGGAGTTTACCATCAGCGGCAGGGCACGGGAGAACCTTGAGCAGGCAAAGGAAGATAGTTTCAATCTGCTTGCTTTTCTCAAGGAAGACGAAATCATCAGGCTGGGCGTGCCTGATACATCTGAATTCAGCTCTGACATTTACGCCGAGTATGAGTGGTGGTGCTCGGAAAACGGGGAGAAGGCCTGCGTGAGAAAAACTGTTATTTCTTACCTGCGGCAGAATGCGGATAGGCTGCACATTCTATACTCTGAGCATGTTACAAAAGACGGCAAGCGTGCACGCGGATTCTACAACGTCCAGCTCTTGAAAAAACATCGAAACGGAATCAGTCCCATGTAGGGCGCATGTGGCACGCATGTGGCACGCGTGTGGCACGCATTGAGCACGCATTGAAAAAGCCGGGAAGCCGCACCAGTACTGGGCCGGCACGCATGGCACGCGAAAATCGCTCCATATTCCTTATATATATATACGCGATAAAAAATAGTTAGCAATATGCAACATATATTTTACTTTATAAAACTTTCAGTGGAAGTAAGCGTGCCATGCGTGCCATGCGTGCCAAACCAGTGTACATGCGGCTTTTCAGAGATTAAGAAGCGTGCCGGAAGCGTGCCGGAAGCGTGCCAAAATATCCACAGGCAAGGAATTTCCGCCGCTGAATGGTTTTCTGGAAAGGAAGTGATGATTCGCCCGACGAAAAACGACCCGGTTTCTGTCCGCTGCATTCCTTCACAATTTGCAGTGGGAAAAAACGCGCCTGGTGGTGCGGAAGCCGCTGCGCGGTGAAAATCATAGCCGCCGGCGTAAACAATTCGGAGAAAATTTAAGAAGGAGTTGATTCTTTATGAATAACCAAAGTTTACGTGAAATTGGATTGACCGAAGGGCAGATTAGGATGGTCCAGAAAATTCACAGGGATGAAATGAACAAACTTTCAGAAAAGTTAACCACTGGAAACAATGCAACGGTGGAACTGTTGCGTAGGTCAGTAGCTCAAGTGGTCCACCGTCTCAATTGCGACGGCCTGGTAAAGCTCCGCAATTATGCATACGGTCTGGAAAGTGCGGAGATTAAGCTGGTCTGTGAAGCCGGGAAAAAGAAATCTGTAGAACAAAATACCGATTTTTCTGGTGATATAAACTCAGCGGAAGGGAGCTGATGAAAATTGCTTGTGCAAAATAGCCTGCAATTAAAACTGTCTGCAAAACTTATTATACGAGGAGTGTTCATATGTATGTGAGCAAAGAAATGCGTCAACTGTTGTCTGATAAAGCTGATGCGCAAGCTGACGCGCGGAAACTTTTGAAAAACGACAACGCCACTGCAGAGCAAATTAACGCGGCAACCGAAAGGCTTAAAGCGGCAAACACTGCTATTGAGAAACAGGAAAAAGAAGAAAAAGAGGACTTTTCTAAACACCATCTTAGAAAGTTAAATGGAAATTCTGTAGCGAATTCTGGAGGGGATATTACGAATAACGTAAAGAGTTATACTCGGAAAAATGCAAATGATTTTGTTAAAGATCATACATCTTCTGACGAAGATGAGCAGGGATTGCATATTGGCGCTTATTTGCGAGGCGCCCTTACTGGTAATTGGGAAGGAGCACAAAAAGAAAAAAGACAGTTTCAGAGTCTTGCAACAGCAGGCGGCAATATTCTGATTCCTCAACAGCTTTCCGCGCAAATTTTAGCGCAGGTTATGAATAAAAGTCTTCTTTACGGAACCGTCCCTGTGCTGCCTATGGAAAGCAACAATATGACTATTGCCAAGGTTTTGAGCGGGCCTGAGATTGGATTTGCCGGTGAAGGAGAACTGGCCCCTGGAATGAGTTTCAATAACGAAAAGGGTACCTATTCGACAACGGACATGGCATTTACAGGTGTGCAGCTGAAAAGTAAAACGGTGCGCGGCGTTGCGAAGATAAGCAATGAGTTGCTTTCCAGCGCTAAAAATCTTGACCAGGCTACAATAGATGCTTTTTCTTCCGGTTTGGCTGATGCAATTGATAAGGCTTCTATCTATGGCGATGGAGCAGGCAACACAATTAAGGGCATAGCCGGCACTGAAGGGGTAAACTTAATCCAAAAGGGAGAAGACGAAGCTTACATCCCATACGTGAAAGCAGTTGGAGCAATTCGTGCGGCAAACGGTGAGCCTTCAATGTGGGGGCTGAATGCATCAACTGATACGGCTCTTAACATATTGACTGATAGCGATAAAAACCCGCTTAAAGTACCTGAAGTTCTCACAGGGCTTGCCAGGAGGATAAGCAATAATCTTCGGAATAATCTTGCCGCTGATGGAACGACTACTGGTGATGAAAAGACTTTTTCTGAAAGTCTTATCTTTGACCCCAAAGCAATGGTATTTGGGCAGCAGATGAGCGTTCAGTTTAATGTTACAAGCGTTGGCATGGACGCTCTTGGCACAAACTCAACCTATATTGCAATAACATCTTATATCGACTTCGCGGTTTTGCAGCCGACGTTTATTTCGCGGATTTGCGGCATCTAAGGGGTATCTAAAAAAGTCTCTATGCCTATGCTGGAAACCGCAAGCGTCCTATTTCCGCGCAGAAAATCCCTAAATTCAATTTAAAGTTTGGCCGTCCGATGAGGGCGGCCTTTCCCATGCCATGAGTTGTTAAGCATTTAACACAAGGCGCTTTAAACGGCCTGCAGCAGGTTTTCAGAATGGCATAGATAACTTGTCAACCCCGATACTGTTGGGGTTCCCATACGCTCGCGGGAGATGATAGATAAAGATGACTCCCTAAAGCAGGGACTCACCGAGTTCCCCTACGTGCGAGGTGCAGCCGGAGTACATCAGGGGCAAAGGTAAAGGAAGCAAGGAACAGAAATAAGGAAGGCAAAAATCAGTACACGAAGGAATCTGATCGCAATGATCAGAAACCAAAATCCCAAAAATTAGGAAGTGCTGCGGGTCATTTTGACCCGCAGCAAAATTGGCGGTGCGTTACTGCTGAAAAAAAATTGCAAAGCAATATAATGTTGCTTCACCGACCGTCCGGTTTGCCCGCGCAGTTCCCCTGCTCGCGGGAGGTGATAGCATCCGTTTAACGGATACTTTGAACCGGATTCCCATACGCGCTCGCAAGGTGCAGCCGATAGGAATACCGTCATTTTAATTGACACCATAGTTTTAAACGAGGGTGAGCTCAATAGCGAATCGTTATCCAGTTTAAGACAGCACGGCTGGACGCAAACGAAAAGGGTATGTGTTCAATACACACCCCTTGTGGGTG
>DOWI01000345.1:0-350 GCA_003519645.1 Oscillospiraceae bacterium | reverse complement strand
TAAAACTTTCTGAAAATATTTTTGAAAAAGGGGTTGACATGTGCAGTAACGCAGTATATACTGCAAACAGTAAAGGAAGTGAGAAAATGGCAGAAAAAACTATTACTATACGGATTGACGAAAAGCTCCATAGGGACATTAAAATTCACATTGCAAAAGAGCAGCTCGCCTTGAAAGACTATATTGTGGGGCTTATTCAAAAAGACCTGTATGGCAATAGTCAAAAATAGAAACAGTCTGCTTCCCTTCCAAAAGCTGCAGACTGTTTCCCCCGACAGGTTGCCCTATCTGAATTTATTTTACAACGGATGAGGCTCCCTGTCAAACATGAAAGGAGCTTTATCAATGGC
>DOWI01000421.1 GCA_003519645.1 Oscillospiraceae bacterium | reverse complement strand
TTCTTTCAACTGGTATGGGAACCAAGGCGGCCGGTATCGGTTCATTATCTTCGCAGTCGGCGGTTCTATATGAGCCCGAATCGGGGCGAATTCTTTACGAGAAGGATGCCCATACTCCGCGTCCGATGGCCAGCACCACAAAGATTATGACGGCTCTGCTGGCAATCGAGCGGTGTCCGGCGGATAAGATTCTGACTGTATCAGGTGAAGCAGTCAGGGTAGAAGGTTCGGCTCTGGGGCTTCGCGGCGGTGATCAGATTATGATGCTCGATTTGGTTACCGGTCTGCTTCTGGAATCCGGAAATGATGCTGCGAATGTAATCGCATATGCAATATCAGGTGGTATACCGGAATTCGCCAATCTAATGAATGAACGTGCCGCTACAATCGGCATGAAGAATACAACATTTGTTACTCCTTCCGGTCTTGATCAGGGCGACCATTCATCATCAGCATATGATATGGCTCTGCTTGCTGCTGAAGCACTAAAGAATGATACAATTGCAAAGATTTGCGATACTGAATCTGCACTGATAGAGTTTGGTAATCCTCCCAAAAAAATCAGAGTAACAAATCACAACCGGTTATTGAAGCTTTATCCATACGCAATCGGAATGAAAACCGGATTTACCAAAAAATCTGGAAGGTGTCTGGTTTCTGCCGCTGAAAAGGACGGTGTAAAGCTAATTGCCGTTACATTAAAAGCGGGGGATGACTGGAATGACCATATCGCTATATATGAGCATGGATTCTCAATCACAGAGTCGTTTTCTTTGCCTGAAATAGCCTTGCCCAAAACGCCTGTATCCGGAGGGACAGCGCATCAGGTGAATTTAATTGCGGATGTGCCTCCGGTTGTTACATTGATTCGTGATGAAACGAATAAATTACGTTCTGAGCTTTTTCTACCGAAATTTTTAATCGCTCCGGTTATTGCAGGAGAAGTTGTAGGAGAGGTAAAATATTTCGCCGGCGAAAGGGAGCTTTGCACCCTATCAATTAAAGCCGCTGACAATATAAATGCAAGACCTGTGGCAGGGTTTTGGACGAGAATGCATAGGTATTTTGCGAATTTGCTGCACGAATGGCTTCGCATTTAATGAATAAATACCGAAGGAATCATAAGCCCGGAAAGGAAACAGGTTTTAATAAATGAGTGAAATGCGCCTTCAAAAACTGCTTTCTGAATGCGGTATCGCTTCACGCCGTAAAGCAGAAGAAATGATTATACAGCGAAAAGTAAAGGTAAATGGTCACCTTGCCTCTTTAGGAGATAAGGCAAACATACGCAAGGACGTTATAACGGTAGATGGAAAAAGAATAGCTTTGCCCGAACGGATGCTTTACATCATGCTTAATAAGCCGCGCGGATATGTTACTACCATGAACGATGAAAAAGGTCGTAAATGTGTTGCCGATCTGATGGTAGATGCAGGAGTTCGGGTGTTTCCTGTAGGAAGGCTTGATCGTGATTCCGAGGGATTGCTTATTTTGACAAATGATGGTGAATTTGCCAATGCCACCATTCACCCCGCCAAACATATACCAAAGGTATATCGTGTTACGCTGAGACCGGCTCCGACAGATGAACAGATGCAGATGTTTCGGGAAGGAATACTCCTGGAAGGCGAAAAAAGGAAAACCGCTCCAGCGGATATTGTTATTATTTTCGGGGAAAAGGCTGACGGATTAAGATCGGAGCGCGTAGTTGCAGAAATTGTTTTATACGAAGGCCGAAACAGACAGATTAGACGGATGTTTGAAAGCATAAAAATTGAGGTTGCCCGTCTACGGCGTGTTGCTATCGGGAATGTTAAGCTCGGCATGCTCCCGCCTGGAAAATGGCGGGAGCTTGAGCCGCGTGAGGTTCAATCACTCCGAAGCGCAGCGTTAGGCCCTGCTGCTGAGATAAAACCCCGCGCGGCAGCGAGAGGGGAGGAGCGCAGACATGGTGTCCATCGTCCCCGCCGATGAGCAATTTATTAAGAATCATGTAACTCAACCGGACAATGAAATGCAATCGTCATTTTGTTTGGCTGCATATGACGGTAACACTTGTATCGGTTATATTTATTGCAAAATTAATGAGCAGGAAGTATTAATTCTTGAACTCAAAACATCGGATAATATAATTGCAGAAAGTATGGTACGTGCTGCACTAAATGCCTCTGCTGGGAAAGGCGCTGTTGTAGCCGGATGCTGCAATATTCACCTTTCCCAGCAGAGGCATTTAGTAGGATTCGCAGAGAATAATGGTTCTTCTTCTACGACTGAAATACGTGCAGAAATAAGTAGTGTATTGCCGGATGGCGGCTGCAAGGGATGCAACAAATAGAATAGAGGCAAATATTATTTATATTGTGGATGGCTTTAGAAAAATAACCGCAATATAAGTAATATTTGCCTTTTTATAATTAGTCATTTTTTTATATTGCACTTGAAAAGCGGTTGAAGCCACCTCTAGATTCTGGTATACTGTAGCTTATAAATATGGGATAATTGATTGCAAGAATTAATTAAAAGGAGAATGCCCGATGCCCAGGGTTACGCTTTTGGCATATACACCCCAGCCGGAACATATAGTCGCATCAGCTGCTAAACTGTGTTATTCACCATCATCAATTGATGATTTGCGTGAAAATTTTACCGATGAAAAGGCATCATCTTTTGTAGACATGCTTTCTGAAATCGGTCACGAAAGTCCGATTGAACACGCTGTATTTACGTTTGGTATTGAGGGGGTATCCCGTTCGCTGCTTGCTCAGATTACACGTCACAGGATTGCTTCCTTTAGTGTACAGAGTCAGCGCTATGTCCGTGAAAATAGCTTTGAATATGTGATTCCTCCCGAAATTGATGCCATTCCCGAAGCCTGCCGTCTCTATATAAAGGCAATGCAAGAGGATCAGAAGAATTATGAGGAGTTAGCAGCTCTTTTAAAAGAGAAACATAGAGCCGATCTGGTCGAAGGCGGCATGGACGAAAAATCAGCTGACCGTACAGCAGAAAAAAAAGCCATTGAGGACGCCCGTTTTGTTTTGCCAAACGCCTGCACGACAAAGATGGTCGTTACAATGAACGCGCGCAGTCTTCTGAACTTTTTTTCACACCGCTGCTGCAATCGTGCGCAGTGGGAAATTCGTGCGCTTGCTGAGAAAATGCTAGCGTTGTGTCAACAGGCTGCTCCCCATCTGTTTAAACGGTCGGGTCCCCCGTGTATACGCGGGGGCTGCCCTGAAGGAAAAATGACCTGCGGCAAAATCACCCAAGTACGGGAACGATATCGAGTAAATTTTAAGTAAAAAATTAGCAAATGAATTTTTTTCTTTTTGAATTGAGAAGTACCAAGAAGGGAATGGACATAAATATGGCACGGCTGGTGGTCATTGACGGGCTGGATGGTAGCGGAAAAACAACACAGTTTGATCGGCTTGATGCGTATCTTAGTTCTGCTGGGACAAGCTATAGACAGATTTGTTTTCCTGATTATCTGGAACCCTCCTCCGCACTTGTGAAAATGTATCTTGCCGGTCAATTCGGTGGGTCAGCGGATGCTGTAAATGCTTATGCTGCTTCATCCTTTTATGCTGTGGACCGTTATGCAAGCTACAAGCGCTTCTGGGAAAAGGATTATAGAGAAGGCCGTTTGATTCTTNNCGGCACGCTATACAACATCGAATGCAATCCACCAGATGCCCAAGCTGCCGCGGCAACAATGGGATGGCTATCTTCTATGGCTTGAGCAGTATGAATATGATCTACTCGGTTTGCCCCGTCCGGATTTGGTTGCGTTTCTGGATATGCCGCCGGAGGTATCCCAGCGGCTTCTCAGCCAAAGATATGAAGGTGATGACAACCGCAAAGATATTCACGAGCGCGATAAGGAATATCTGATTAGATGCCGGGAATCAGCGCTTTATGCGGCAGACAAGCTTGGTTGGAAGGTTGTTCCTTGTGCGGCTGATGGCCATCCGTTGCCGGAGGCGGAGATAACCCGTAGCCTAATCAAGCTACTACCTTAATACCACGACTAAAAGGATGTTATGATTAATGTCAGTAACCTCGTTAAAGCTTTTATTTAAAGAACCTGAAGTTTCAGATGCCGAATGGGTAGCGCCCATGCTTCGAGCAGCCGGAATGAAGATATGTGAGTTTTCATTTACCACGATATGGTTATGGCGAAGGTATTATAATAATCAAATTGCCCGTGTCGGAGACTCACTTTTTATCCGATCCGGAGATATAGAGCCCTTCTATCTTCTGCCGGTCGGCGGGGATCTGCGCCAGAATATCAAACTGCTTTTTGAATATCAGCATAGCCGCGGTGAGTCTTTATCTATTTTCGGTGCCGATAATGATATAAAAGAGCAGATTAATCAATGGTTTCCCGGCGTGTTTGAATGGCAGCCTTCGGAAGGAGATTTTGATTACATCTATAACACCGAGGATCTCGCCGCTCTCAGTGGTCGAAAGTATCATTCAAAGAGAAATCATATTTCCACATTTGATGCCCAATACAATTGGAGTTATGAGCGGATTGATTCCCATAACTCGCAGGAAGTATTAGAAATGGTGACCGAATGGTGTCGGGAGCGCGGAAATTGTAGCGATCCAGGTCTTCGCAACGAACGACGCTCTATTGGGGAGGCACTCCCGCATATGTCCGAGCTTTCAATCATTGGTGGTTTAATCCGGGTTGACGGTAAAGTGGTTGCCATGACCATGGGTTCACCAATCAGTAATGACGTTTTTGATATCCATTCGGAAAAAGCGTTGTCTGATTTCAGCGGTGCATATGCCGTGATCAACAAGGAATTCGCCGCGCGGGAGCTTTTGGGGCGTTATCCCTTGATCAACCGAGAAAATGACATGGGTATTGAAGGCTTGAGACGCGCTAAGAGATCTTATAAACCGGTACAAATCGTAGAAAAACATCTTGGAACAGAGGCAATAAAACTTTCGGAGGGATGAGATGCCGTTCGAATACGCCGGCTTTGAAATGGCTTATGATCTGATGAGAATTTGGTCAGATGCTTTTCCGCAAGACAATGCCGATGATATTAGGAAATTTATTACACTTGCATTAAAAACATATAATTGTGCAGTCTGGAAAGAAGATGGCCATCCTGTCTCCATGGCGTTTACTCTACCAGCCGTACTGGAGTTGAAATCGGGTAGCTTAAATCTTTGTTATATTTATGCTGCGGCAACCCTAACTGAATATAGGGGGCAAGGCTTGTTCGCAAGGTTGCTTGGAAATGTCCAGGAACAGCTTGCCAATAATGGTGTAGATGCATGCTTTCTACGTCCGGCGAGCCCTCGATTATTTGATTATTACGGGCGTCTCGGTTACAAGCCATTTTTTTATTTTATATCAGAGAATTTATCTTCGGATGATTTTCAGGTTAACACTGACCGATCGCTTAATGATTTTACTGAAATACAGGAAACAGCATTTCGAAACAAACTGTTGGAGAACCATTCCGCTTGGGTGCGGTGGCCTGATGTGCTGTTATCCTTTGCGATGCAAAACGCCGTTCAAACCGGGGGAGCGGTAATCGGAGGCGATAGAGGCTGGGCAATCTGCGAGCGATACGGGGACAAGCTGTTCATACGTGAATGGCTTTGTGGACCTGAGATGGAAGAGGCATTACGTCGTAAAGTTGCAGTGCGTTTTCCCGGGTTGGATATTATTCGCAGAAGACCTGTTAACCAAACTGAGATACTGCAAAGTGAACCCTTCGGCATGCTTTACCCGCTTACAAATGCGGCTGCCGAAAAAATTAAAACCGTTGAATCTGCAATTCCCTATATGGGACTTGCTTTTGATTAACACATATGAATAAATCGGCTGTAGAAAATGAAAAGGGCGAACCCTTGTTCTATATTTGCGTCATAAGGAGTGTTTGTAATGATTGCGGTTTTTCTTGCAATGGGTTTTGAGGAAATAGAAGCGCTTGCTGTGGTTGATATTCTCCGCCGTGCCGAACTGGATGTTGTGACAATCGGTGTGGGCGGACGTACGGTTAGGGGCTCTCATGGAATTGTGGTAGCTGCCGATATTGAAGATACACAGGCCTCTCTCGAAGGACTTGAGGCGGTTGTTTTGCCCGGAGGTATGCCGGGAACCCTGAATCTTGAACATTCTGAGGTAGTACAGAAATTTCTGGATGTGGCAATAAAAAAAGAACTGCCTATCTGTGCCATATGTGCCGCACCTTCTATTCTGGGGCATCGTGGTTTGTTGGCCGGCAGAAAGGCGGTGTGCTTCCCGGGCTATGAGGATGAGCTCACAGATGCGGAAATAACAAATTCCTCTGTAGTAGTGGATGGACCGTTCATCACTGCGAGGGGGGCAGGCGTTGCAATTGAATTTGCACTTCGCATTGTAGCAGAGATAGCATCTAAGGAACGTGCAGAAAAAATAAAGGCTTCCATGCAATGTGTTTCGTGAAAAAACCTATGTGAGGTTGCTGTATGAAAGAGGATATCAGACCGCTTAAATCCAAGCTACGCGAGTATTATAGAACCCTTCGGCAAAATATACCATCCGATGCAAAAGAAAAGCAGGACAGTCAGATAACCCAGCGGGTGACCGGTCTTTGGCAATACAGAAAAAGTCGGCTGATTCTGACCTATGTGTCTACAAACTATGAGGTCGACACCAAGGAATTAATTAAAAGCGCATTGGCTGATGGCAAGCAGGTTGCTGTTCCCCGTTGCATTGATGGGACGCACCAGATGGAGTTTTTTCGCATCACCGGCTTACATGAGCTGTTTCCGGGTGCGTTTGGTGTACTTGAACCGGCTCCCCAAGCGGGCAGAAAGGTGACAAATTACACAAACAGCTTGTGCCTTGTACCCGCTTTGTGCTATGATTGGAAAGGATATCGTCTGGGATACGGCAAGGGTTATTATGATAGGTTTTTGGATGGATATCATGGTACCATTGCCGGTATTGCTTATAGCAGCTGTGTTAGACGAAGTCTTCCGCACGGACGATTTGACCGTCCGGTGGAACTGTTGGTAACAGAAAGATATATCAGGCGCAATTCCCGCAGAATCAATTATGAGTACAAGGTTGAGGCAATAAACTCAAACATATGAAAGGTATGGTCATAATGCCGGACGATATCGATAAAATTTTGAATGACATTCAGGCTGATAAGCTGGCTAAAACTCATGAAGAGGAGGCAACAAGGCTTCTTCTTCATGTTGACGAGCAGACTGAGCAAAAGCTGGCTCAGCAGCGACGCAATAAGGTGTCCGGCTTTAAGCTCCAGCTCGATCTTGATGAGGAAACGATAAAAACAGAATCCGAAAATGAGAATAACGGTGAAGTGGATACCGCAGTCTCGCCCACTGTTGAATCTGTCGAGCTAAGAACAGATACAACAGGCTTCATATCCAATCAACCTGTTGTATTAAATGCCGGCGATACGAATGACAGAAGCGAAAATGATGAGAAAGAGAAACCGGGGGGGAATCGTAAAGGCAAAGACGTAAAAGCCCATACAGCATGGGGATGCGTTCGGGGTATTATTTACGCCATCTTGGTTCTGGCTGCTTCGGGCGTTTTGGCATATTTCATTATTGTGGGTGCACTCGATATGACCGGATTGTTTAAATCCGACACCAAGGTGCCGGTTACGCTGACGAAAGAACAGGCAAAGGATGTATCTAAGGTCTCTATGATACTCAAAAAAGAAGGGGTCATAGATCAACCCTTCTTCTTTGAAATGTTCTGCAAGCTTACAGGTGCCGCCGATGATTTTAAGCCACAGGATGAAGCAACCCTTTCTCCCGATATGGGATATAAGGCAATAATTAATGTACTTAGATTAACCAAACGTGAAATTGTACGTGTTACATTCCCGGAAGGTATGACAATTTCGGAAATAGCAGAGAGACTTGAAAAAAACAAGGTTTGCTCTGCATCTGAGTTTTATCTTGCAATGGAGAATCATGATTTTACTTATGGTTTTCTTAATGAAATACCCGACGGCGATGCATACGAAGGTCGTTTTAATAAATATGAAGGATATATCTTCCCGGACAGCTATGATTTCTATGTCGGAAGCTCCGGAAAAGCGGTGCTTCGGAAATTCTTTGACGCATTCGACAACCGCGTTGATGCAACCCTAAGAGCAAAAATCA
>DOWI01000411.1 GCA_003519645.1 Oscillospiraceae bacterium | reverse complement strand
CATATCTGTGAACCCCCCAGAGATGCGGCATGCGCCGAGCAGGTGACGGGATCATCAAGGGAAATAACGCCCGAATCCGCTGCTTCCATAATAAGAAGCATGGTCATAATCTTGGTTACCGAGGCGATGGGCAGCTTTTCGTGCGAATTCTTTTCAAAAAGCACCTGTCCGCTTGACAGTTCCATCAGAACAGCAGACTTTCCTCCCACATCCAGCGCTTTTGCATCTGTAGGTACGGCAACCTGTTGCGAAGCCCATACGGGTGTATCTTCACTCATCAGTTCCTCAGCTGTTTCTCCCGATTCGACGTCTATAATAATATTCCCTGTCTGCTGCGCCGAAGCCGACGGTGCAAACGCCATTCCCACTATGGCAGCACAAACCAGTACCGACAGAAATTTTCTCCACTTTTGAATTCGCTCCATTAGCCAGCACCTCCCTAGTCTTCTGTACTGAATATATGCGGGAGAGGACAAATTTAGTATTAATTTCAACAAAGGACAGCGTATTAACCAAACTTTTATTTGTTATAGGATGGATTGTTTGTTATAAAAATAAATCTCTCAAGAATGTGTAACAATATTTTTACATTTAAATCATTTCATGCTATAATAAGCTGAATAGCTGAAAGGAGATGTAAAGGTGGACCTTTCGACGAAATTTCATCAAACGGATATCTGCGATAATGAAGGGAATATGCTGGCCAGCGGGTACCTTTGGAATGACAACGGCGATTATATCGAAATAAGGGGTAAGGATCTTCCGATACTTAACGAGGGAGATAAATTAAAAATCATAAGCCATCACCGGAACGCAAGATCGGAGGTCTTTTCGACCTTGGTTTATATCAGCCGTGAAAATTATATGAGCTTATACGTAATCAGCAAAACGATTGCGTCGAACCAGCGGAAATTCTACAGAATCAAGACCAATATCAATTCCGCAATCAGCCATGAAATAAAAAACGGCCGTGTTGTTTCCCTTAAAACCCCCATCAACATCTGCATTTTAGACTTAAGTCTTGGCGGGTTCAGATTCAGTTCCAAGACTGTTTTAGAAGTCGGTAACAAATTTAAATTCAGCCTAATGCTCGGGAAAAACCAAACAAATCTGACTTTCAAAATTGTCAGAAGGGTGGAATCTGAGCAGCATGGCAATGAATACGGCTGCACCATTAAAGATATTACGCCTGTCAATGAACGATATCTTTGCCAGTACATATTTGATCGGGAAAGACAGCAGAAAGCCAAAATCAACAACATATTGAGGAAGTCAATTTTTATTCAATAATCCACATCTCGCTATGCAGTCAAAAATTGCGGGCGGGTCCCGGGAACCTTGTTATTTTCTCAGTAAAAATACGGGCTGACACACAATGAATAAATGTGTGTCAGCCCTGAAATTATGCTTTGAGAACAAAACAAGATTGTTGAAAACATGCATTCCAAAACAAGGGTGTGAAGTCTTTGGTATCACCCTCTTGGAATGCATCATCCCTGTACAGTCCTGTGTCCACAACTTCGCTCAGAAACCTCACCGAATCGTCTTTTATTTTCTTTGTATGTATGGTAAAATGCTTCCATGGATAGAATACTTTCATCTGAATTGGTTTTTTTTAATATTGCAAGAGATGAGAAGTCTGTACGAGAGAGGATGGTCATAATATGAAAACACTAAGAATGAAAAATAGCCCCAGCACTTCTAATGTTTCGGTTATTCTCAGATTGGTCTGCTTAACTGCAGCAATCTCTTCAGCCGTTGCCTTCTCGGCATGCAACAAGAAGACAAATACCGGCTCTTCAGCTGATACAGAAACCACCTCGCCAACCGCTTCGACAACGGCCAGCACTCNNCAGCCCCCTTGGAAACAACCGGAACCATTCCGGATGGTGTTCCGCAGCTCGGCTGGTGTACCTCGGAGGATGGACTGCATGTCCGCAAAACGCCGGATACCGATTATGAAGCAATTGGCGGTCTGCGTTATGGTGAGAAAGTTAGCATCGTCGGGCGTGAGGGCGACTGGTATAAAATCAATTTTAAGGACGGCCACGCTTATGTCAGTGCCGCTTATATTTCTCCTACCGAAATCATAGTTCCTGAAACAACCACTCCCGCTCCAGCCACAACCACAACCGCAGCACAATAATGTTATAAGTCGGGAGCTGCGGTGGCGTCCTACCCTGCTAAGCTTTTATCACCGTACATTAAAGACCCAACAAAACAGATTGAATCTACAATAGGGGTGCTGTAAATGAACATGGTTTCATTTACAGCACCCTTTTCAGATATCCAACCCCCATACGCTTGCCAAGCATATGGTTTTTTCTTTTTAAGAATATGCCAATTTATTATACATAAACTAGAATATAAAGAATGCTTCTTTAAAGTGATTCTTAATAAGGGAAGCCTTCATTCGTTTCTAACCACAGGGAGGTGGGATTATGCAATTTGCCGCCGATCATGGTGCGGTCAGGGTGTTGACCGCGTGGATATCCGCAGCCGGCATTGCAATCACAGCCCTGATTTCATCGGCTGCAGGACTTTTTACACCTTGGCTCCTGCTGCTTTCCCTTGCTTCGGGACTGCTTACCGTTATTGCGGCACTCTGGTATCCTCACCGCTATGCTGATGAGCTTCACGGAAGCTTTGACGGCAAGGCAGTTCGTGCCACGACAGGAGTCTTTACAAAAAAACGAATTTTCGTACCCGTGAATGCACTTCGCACATATGAACTATGCTCGACCCCCCTGCAAAGACTGTTCGGATGCCGTACCATGATACTCAGATTTGCCGGCGGCGCGGCGTATCTGCATCATTTACCAAAAGACCAGGCAGAGATGCTTACCGCCGCATTGGAGCAATGTGAAAAACATTAGGAGAATTCCGATGCAACGCCCTCACCTATCCTATCTGTATTATGATATTAAAAAGTGGCTGCTGCTTTTGCTGCTGCCGTTTTTTCGCGCTGTTTTTACAAATCAAAATTCGGTTTCGGTGATTCTTTCCTCCCTCCGAGACGTTACCCTTGCCGCAGCACTGATTACTTATTCGGTGATAAAATGGAGAAAGGCAGGCTACGCACTCAAAGACGGCCTAACGCTGGATCACGGTTTGCTGATTCACAGACGGGTTCGAGTAATGGCAGGAGATGCGGCTTCGATTGAAATGGAGCGCAGCCCGCTCATGTGGCTTTTAGGCGGACGGCGTATTCGTATCAATACGGCGGGCTTGCGGCGGCGGGCAGATGCCACAATCTATTTGTCTGAAAAGTCGGCATCGGTCATGGCAGGGAACCGTTCCAAGCTGCGCGGCAATCGTGTTTCATCCCATGTGCTGCCGGCAATCGTTCTTTCTGCATCAAGCTCCAATGCGGCACTCGGACTGCTAACCTTAGCACCCGCCCTGAGACAGGCAGGTCAGATTCTGGGGCGGGAATTTTCGGGAGAGGTATACGGCCTTTTAAACCGCTTCATTTCTCTGGGTCTCCCCCCCTTGTTTGATATCACAGCCAACGTTCTGGTGCTTGGCTGGTGCTTTGCCTTTGCCCGCACATTTTCCAGAACAGCGGGGTTCACAACCGAGCGGTCAGGCGCCCAGCTCCACCTGAAATCGGGACTCCTTACAAGACGGAATGTTTTTATAGATTGCAGCCGTATCACCACCATGGAGCTTCGACAAACATTATTTATGCGGGTTTTTAGGCTGCATACGGTTACCATTACAGCGGCGGGATACGGGCGTGAAAAAGGGGCGCGTCCGGTAATCATACCGGCTGCCCGACCCAAAGAGCTTTGCAGCGCGCTGGATTCGCTGCTGCCGGATTACCCAACCTGTCCGGCATATGTACATCCGCCTTTAAAGGCCATCATGGGATATTCCATCCCGCCGCTTGTATTCACCTTAGGAAGCTTTGTTCCCCTTTTCATTGGCGGCGTATGGGCAATGCTGGCAGCCGTCTGGTTTCTCATCGGAATTTGGTGGCTGCTCATCCGATTGACCGGTTACCAGCGCGCTGGATTCGGAGTCAGTGGTGAAGCCGTTACCATGCGGTATTCCCGTGGTCTGGCACTCTATGAAATCCATGTGCCGCGTGAAGTCGCAGACTATATTCATATTTCTCAGGCACCCTGGCAGCAAAGCGGCGGTACATGCACCGTTGAGCTTCGTTGCTTCGGTGAAAAGAGGAGAAAACACCGCGTCAGAGCTCTGCCGTATGCGCAAACGAGAAAGCTGGTTGAACTGCTCATAAACGGTAAGTCGTAAACATCCTCCCCCCCTGCTTGTTTCCGAACCAAAATTGGCATATAATAAAACAAAACAGGAGCTTGTAAAGGATGTCTGTCCATTGAAATATGATTTGCCTCCAGAATTTGCGGAGCGTATGAAAAGGCTTTTGGGTGCAGATTACCCCAATTTTCTGTCAGCTTACCATCTACCGTACCGTCGTGGACTTCGCGTTAACACTTTAAAATGCAGCATAGATAAATTTACCCAACTCTTTCCCTATGCCATCACCCAGTCACCCTTTTGCGCCGGCGGTTACTATCTGGAGGAGGAGCTGCGGGCGGGCGCCGATCCGCTTCACCATGCCGGAGCATATTATATGCAGGAGCCTTCTGCCACCGCTGCCGTTACAATACTTGATCCCAAACCAGGGGACCGGGTTCTGGATCTCTGCGCGGCTCCCGGCGGCAAATCAACCCAGATCGCCGCGGCACTAAAGGGCAGTGGACTGCTGTGGGCAAATGAAATTATACGTTCACGTGCCCAAATTCTTGCACAGAATATAGAGCGGTGCGGTGTAAGAAATGCGGTGGTTTCCTGCACCGATGCCGCCGCAATCGGTAAGGGGCTATCCGGCTTTTTTGATGCGGTATTGATTGACGCCTCCTGCTCCGGTGAAGGTATGTTTCGAAAAGAGCCCGCCGCATTGTCCGAATGGAGCGAGGACAATATTGGTATGTGTGCCCGCAGACAGACAGAAATTCTGGAAGCCGCCGCGGATACCCTGATGGAGGGCGGGCGACTTTTATATTCCACCTGTACCTTTGCGCCGGAAGAAAATGAACTTCAGATTGCACGTTTTTTAAACGCGCATCCTGATTTTGAACTGGTGGATTTATCCGGTACATCGTTTGGCAGACCGGGCTTTTCATGGGCGCAGGTAAAGGAATTCTCGGATCAAGCCTATCCATGTTACCCCCTCCAATACACCCGTCGTATCCTTCCGGGAGACGGCGGCGAAGGGCATTTTATCGCCCTGCTGAAACGGAACGGAACGAATGCCGTCCTCTATGGTGGCTATCCGTATATAACAAATGA
>DOWI01000064.1 GCA_003519645.1 Oscillospiraceae bacterium | reverse complement strand
AACTACTTACATATTTTAACCGGAAAATTGGAAAAATCAAGAGACATTTAAAAATTTCACAATTATTTTACAAACTGACTATAATTGTCGAGATCGAGCTTGCTTGTCAATAGAGTTTTTCGAAAGTGTCCTACTCATCTATCCTGCGGAATAACAAAAGATACTGATTTCGGATTTACTTTAAATACAATTTCATTTTTGGAAAAACACTCACCATCAACACAAACGGTAACAGGTTTCGGTGAATTTACGATCATGCTTTTGCCCTTGAATGTATGTACAATCGGAAGATCCAGGTGTTTTCCTTCCCTATACATCTTCAAAAATTTCAATATTTTATTCCTTCGTATGGTTTCTATTAACACAAAATCAAGAAGACCGTCGTCATTAATAGCGGTAGGAGCACCGCGGTACCCCCCACCATAATACTGACCGCTTGCTGCAAGAGCAAGTATATAGTCCCCCTGATAGTCGACCATACCATTTTCTGTTTCAATGCTTACATGAAGCTGTCTGCCGATATGGTGAAAAAACATATACAGAACCGAAAGATTATATGCCATAGGTCCGGTTACAAATGGAAAATGCTTAAAATATATCATTTTATCAGCTACATCCGCATCCATGCCCATACAGCAGATATTAAGGGATTTATATCCGTTACAATCTATGGTATCAACAACGCGTGCCGTTCCGTTCACCTGTGCCCTAACAGACTTAAAAGGAAGACCTTCCTCGAAACTTTTGATATAATCATTTGCCGACCCGCAAGGAATACACCCAATTTCTACATTCTTATATCCAAACGATCCATTCAGCACCTCCATGAGCGTACCGTCCCCACCGCAAGCATACAAACGCACCGGTTCCCCCTTTGCGGCATGCTGACTTGCAAGTCGAGCCGCATCATTTGGTGCGGAAGTAACATGAATTACAAAATCGTCGGGATGTTTGGCAAAAAAGCTTTCGATATCAGGTATCAGTCTTAAGGCAGACTGCTTTTTACCCGCAGCAGGATTGAGAATAAAGACATGATTCATAATTTAGATATCCTTTCTCGTACAGGTCTGAGGCTCATCATCTGTAATACATATAAAGCTGACATTTAAGCATTCCGTTATAAAGCTTTCTGCGTTTATCCGCAGGTCGCCCAAATAACTCTTCAAAATCATCATGTGGGCTGATTATATAATAGCTCCAATTAGGGTGTGGTTTGAATACATTTCCCATTTGGCGTATAATATCCCCTGCAGCTTTCACATCAAGCAGTCGTTCACCATAAGGGGGATTGCATAAAACTACTCCGCCGTCATCATCAATTTTGAAATCAGTAATATTCGCTACAACAGCTGTAATATTATTCCCGACTCCTGCTTTCTTTGCATTTTCCAATGTGAGGGCAATGGAATCACTGTCAATATCATTGCCCAGTGCCATGAAATCCGGTTTTGGTCTTTCCATTTCCCTTGCCCTGGTTCGCTCCATACGCCATATCTCGGAAGGAACCAGTTTCCATGCAGATGCTGCAAATTCCCGACGGATTCCAGGTGCAATTTTCATAGCAGCCAATAATGATTCAATCAGAAGTGTGCCTGATCCACAGCAGGGATCAATCACCCTGGCAGCATTTCTAACCCTTGCAAGGTCAGCAATTGCAGCAGCCAAAGTTTCCTTGATTGGAGCATCGCCGGCTTTAGCTCGGTATCCACGTTTATGCAGACCAGGACCACTTGTATCAATCAGCATTGTAACTTCATCTTTTAGGATTGTAAACTGGATTTGATATAGCACTCCCGATTCCTCAAACCACGGTATCCTGTACCTTTCCTTTAGCCGTTCAACAACCGCTTTCTTAATAATAGACTGGCAATCCGGAATACTGTGAAGCTTGGATTCAAGTGCCCATCCTTTGACAGGAAAACGGTCACTTTTTCCAATAAACCGTTCCCATGGCAAAGCGCGTACTTTGTCAAAAAGTTCTTCAAATGAAAAGGCGTTAAATTGACCCATANNAACAACCTGAATCCGTTCAGCATATCTTGAACCGATATTCGCCCGTGCAAGGATTTCCGGACCACCTTTAAATAGAACACGCCCATTTTGAGGACTTACCTCCTGTGCTTCCATCCGCCGAAGCTCGTTTCCCAAAATACCTTCTACTCCAAATATACAGGGTGCACTCATTAATAAATCCATCATAGTTTCCTTCCATTATTTACACTTATCCATTTCTTATAATATATTATTCCAGAAAAAGAGCCGCATCAATCACAGCGGCTCTTTAAAATCTGTATTATAAGAATATATATTTCTTATAAACTAGCCAATCATCGAAACGTATGAAACAAAATGGTGGGCGGGGTTTTCCCTTTCGTATTCGCATTGGCTGTAATTATGCGTTGGGTTCTAATAGTCCATAATTTCCATCCTTGCGGCAGTATACAACATTAATCTCATTCGTATCCATGTTGCGGAACATGTAAAACTGATGATCGAGGAGATTCATCTGCAGGACGGCTTCTTCTACATCCATGGGTTTTACAGGGAATCTTTTTGACCTAACGATCTTGAAATCAGATTCAAGATCGCCTTCTTCCAGTAAAACATCATTTGAAAAAGCATCTTCACGGAGTCTTTTTTCAAGACGTGTTTTATTTCGGCGAATTTGTCGAAATAAAACATCCACAAGCTTGTCCACTACTTCGTTTGCATCATCTTCGGCATCCTCAGCCCGAAATAGCATCCCATTATTCCGAATCATAATTTCAACACGCTGGAGGTTGCGTTCCTGAGAAACTGTTACTTCGGCTTGAGCATCACTTTCAAAAAACTTATCGAGTTTTGAAAGCTTTTTCTCCGTTCTTTGCGCAAACGACGAACTGATTGAAACCTTTCTGCCTGTGATGGTGACTTTCATGACTTCAACTCCCGTTCCTAACCCTTTGCAGGGACTTTTGTTTGCTGAACCATGAATCGCCCTTTGTGAAACCTTCGGCAGTAACCACAGATTATGCTTCAGTTTTCAAGGCGGTGGTTCTGCATTCATATTATAACAAATTATTTAGAAAAAAGGAAGTGATTTCATCTGATTTTTTAACTGGGTCTTGTGATTCTGTGCTAATAAGATTACAGAAATAATGACACTTATTAGATACAATCAATAATTTAAAAGAATTAGTTCTATGTAATAGGCTGATTACAGTGTTTTACTGGCGTGTCTGGTTACGTGGCAGCCGACATTAACGGCGACCGGAAGACCTGCAATGTGAGTTGGATAAGTCTCAATTGCAACCTTAAGCGCAGTAACTTTACCGCCGAATCCTTGAGGACCAATATTTAGAGAGTTTACGGCATTCAAGGCATCTGCTTCCATCTTTTCGTAATAGGTATCCGGGTTCGATATATCCAGCGGACGGCACAAAGCTCGCTTGGCTAACAAAGCACTCAATTCAAAATCACCGCCGATTCCAACACCAAGAACCATTGGAGGACAGGCATTGCTGCCTGCAGACCTAGCCGTATCTGCAATAAACTCGACAATATCCTCATAACGAGCAGCAGGTGTAAACATATGAATTCGACTCATGTTCTCGCTTCCGAACCCTTTTGGCGCTACAGTCAACTTTATTTTATCTCCCTGTACAAGAGTAATATGCAGAATCGCCGGAGTATTATTATTGGTATTGACGCGCCGCAATGGGTCCTTTACGACAGAACACCGTAACAGTCCTTCTAAATACCCTCTTGCGACACCTCTATTAACCGCTTCGGACAGCAAACCGCCGAATATATGCACATCCTGTCCAACCTCTGCAAATACAACCGCCATTCCGGTATCTTGACATACAGGTAGCCTGTACTGTTCAGCTGCTTTAATATTCGCTTCAAGATCATGCATTATTTCACAGGCAAGCAGTCCTGTTTCATTTGCAGCCGCTTGGTGTACAGCATCCTTAACATCATCCGTCAAAAACAGGTTGGCTTCGATACATAAATCCCGTATTGCCTGTTCTATTGTTAAAGCGTCAATTTCTCTCATTGAAGTNNCAAAATACCGCGATGGGTTTTGCGGTAATGGTTAGCGGATCATTAGCAAACAAAACCAAATCAGCGTCTTTACCCGGTGTAATGGAGCCGATACGATCATCGATTCCACATATTTGAGACGGTGTGAGCGTTATTGCACGCAGAGCCTGATCATAAGGCAGTCCTTCGCGTACTGCAAGCCCTGCACATAATGAGAGGTACGACTCAGGTATAACTGGGTGGTCGGTTATGATTGCAATCTCAACTCCAGCATTATGCAGAATTACAGGATTGGTTGGTGTAAGATCCTTTAGCTCCGGCTTTGACCGATCGCAAAGAAGAGGGCCGCAGAGTATTTTTACACCATCCTGTGCCAGAAGATCAGCAGCAAGATGGGCTTGTGTACCGTGAACAATGATATAATCAAGGTCAAATTCCTTTGCGATTCGTTGAGCAGTAAAAATATCATCTAATCTGTGAGCATGAAAATGGACAGGAAGTTCTTTTCGGATAACCGGGAGCAACGCTTCGCATTTAATATCAAATTCCGGCTCATCAACATCTTCATTATCCAGAGCATTTCTCTTGTCAGCATCATACCGTTTTGCAAAGGAAAGTTGCTCCCGAATAATTGCCGCTGTTGCCATTCTGGTGACGGGTGATTGATTTTTGCCATGATAAACCGTTTTTGGATTTTCACCAAGTGCCATTTTCATTGCAAGCGGTTCTTTAATAATCATATCCTCCATACGTCGACCGTATGTTTTCATTGCACAAAGCTGACCGCCGATCGGATTTGCGCTTCCCGGACCGGTCACAACGGTTGTCACACCGGCTTTCAAAGCCTCTTGAAAGCATCGATCCATTGGATTAACCGCATCAACAGCGCGTAAATGCGGAGTTGCCGGGTCGGTGTCCTCATTTCCGTCATCACCCTCAAATCCTAATGAATCCTCCCACATTCCAAGATGGGTATGCGCGTCCACAAAACCCGGCAGCAAAATTCCGCCCTGCGCATCAAACAAATCCACATCAGTTCCCGAATAAGGCATCTCCCCTAATTCGGTAATGATACCGTCTTGAAATCTGACATAGCCTGATTCAATAACGGATTGATCAATGGGAAATATCTTTGCATTGATTATTACCATAATTAGAACTCCAATACATATGTAAATACGAAAAAAAGAAGCGGAGCATAGCTCCGCCCAATTTACGTTTCAGCGTGAACCACGGCGAGAGAAACCGCCGTTTTTGCCATCAAGCGAACGTTTTAAATCAAGCATTTTCTCATCACTGGTTTGCTTGAACTTTGAAATCATATCTTCAAAGCTAACGGTATCATTACGGTTAGTCTGCCATTCAAAACCGCCCGGACGGCCGGGGGATGAATTGCGCTGCCGTGCAGCAGTTGGTTCGATTGCCTTTTTCATAGACAGACTGACCTTGCCGTCTTCCCCAATGGTGAGAATTTTTACCTTAACCGTCTGGTTCTCCGTGACATAATCGCGGATTTCCTTTACATAGGTTGGGGCAACCTCCGATATATGCACCATACCGGTTTTGCCTCCCGGAAGCTCAACAAAAGCGCCAAATTTTGTGATACCCGTAATTTTACCTTCCAATACCGCTCCAACTTCAAGTTGCATATGTGCTTGTTTTCCTCCTAATTTCAGTCAATTACCATAATATATAGTTTCGCCCGGACGGGCCATACTGTCACGTGCTTTTTCCTCAAGATAGTCTTCATAATTTTTATTTTTATATTCCAGCTCTTCAATTTCCTTGCTCAATTGCTCATTTGCTGCATTAATTTCCTCAATTCTCCTTTGCCGCTGACTGATTTCAAGCTGAAGCTGAATCAGCATAACAACAACGTAGACAGAAAAGGCAGCCAACGCTATGCGAAGAAAAATGCTTTTTTTCTTTTTTCTCTTTCCAGCAGCCCTCATTTTTTCTTTTTCCCCTTTTTATGTAAAACACGGGGCTTGGTGCCCGTTGAGATTTCAGACACTTTTTCTCTATTATACAATACAAACCGCATTTGTTTCAATACCTTTTTTGATGATGATACTACTATATTACCTGTTTTTATAAATAATTCAAGTAGTTTTTTTATAGGTTTCTTAAAAATTGCTATAAAAAACCTAAAAGGGGCCAAAACAATCTGCCAGAACATCTTCCAAATTGAAATAATTAATGCTGTTATGGTTCCGGTAAATTTCATAACCAATCTTCCAATGGTAAAATAGTAGGCTGCAAATCCAATTGCTTCACCGAGAAACAGGTAAAAACGGAGCTTACCATCCATAACAGCCAGAGAAAACAAAAATGTAATGATTGATGAAGTTAAGAAAAACAGCACGTCCTGAAAAAATATAACACGACGACCGGAACGCATAATCAAACGGGGAACTCGGTAAAAATCATAATATAGCCCTAAAAGAAAGCCCAAGCCACAGGACAGAAAAAGGTGATTTACCTGATCACTGATCGTTATTTCCACATCAGACTCCCCTATTTGAATAGACGGCCAAAAAACCCGTCGTTTCTTGATTGTATTTCAGAATAGGCAAGAGATATAATCTGCCCTTGCAGGGTAAGATCTCCTGTTTCAATATTAAGTTTGTTAATATGCAGACCTTCACCCTTTACTGTGAGCTCGCCTAATTCAGTATATATTACTACGGTCATATCATCAAAGCTGTCAACATCGGATACTCCGGAAACAGTTAGGGCATGACGGTCCTCCAGAATCAAATGATGAGGCATCTGTATTGTTTTTCCTTCCGGCATAACCAACACTCCTTATCACATAGAACTTGTGCTGTACTGGTACTAGGACAACAACAGCTAACATTGGAGGAAGCTCCTGCCGTGAAATATCGTTCTTACAACCATTACAGGTGGTTGGGCGAGAGCTCTCCTCGTCACTCTGAGGATGCACATCTTCCCCCTCAGAATGAACATGCCGAACATAATACGATTCTTGCGTTAAAACAGCCATTGTCTCAAAAGAATCGTAATGTCGGGGTTCACTTAATTCTATGTGACGTTTGGAGATTTTATAACCAATATATACTCAACTACCCTCGGCTGAAAACCGCCCGCCTAAAGCTCTTCTGCAATCCGAACGCTAAAAACCAATCGTTGAGATAATGACTAAGGCAGTATCCGATATAACCCAGACGCATCATTTTTGGCAGCAAACTCCTGAACAGATATTATTTCCACTCGAACAACCCGTGTGCCCATCGTTATTTCAATTATATCGCTCGGTTTTACTTCATATGAAGCACGGGCAGGTTTACCGTTTACCAGAACACGTCCAGCATCACATGCCTCATTTGCGATGGTCCTTCTTTTAATTAAACGCGATACTTTCAGATATTTATCAAGTCGCATATATTGAAACATCCTTTTCTTTTTAAATACACTTATTATATACCAGAAGCCGTCCATATTGGACGGCTTCTGGTATATAATCTTTACCTTATTTTGCAACGGCGTCTTTAAATGCCTTGCCAGCTTTAAAAACAGGCTGCTTAGAAGCGGGAATAATAATTGTTTCGTTTGTACGGGGGTTGCGACCTGTTCTTTCTTGACGTAAACGAACCTCAAATGTTCCAAAGCCAACCAACTGTACTTTGTCACCAGAAGCNNGAATCAAGTACAGCGGAAACCGCCTTCTCAGCATCCTTCTTAGATAAACCTGACTTCTGAGTAACTGCAGCGACCAATTCCACTTTGTTCATGTTATTACCTCCATTGATTTTATACACCAGCGGGTAAAACCGCGCATGGATAGATTAAAGGTTTTCCGCATCTTCTTGTGCGGACAGATTAATTTCTTTGCTGTTAATAATTGATTTAGCCAATTTCCAGAGCTCGTCCAGCTTCGAAAGATTAGCATCAGCCATATCAATACCCTTTTCGGCGGCTAAAGCCTCGACAACGGCAAATCTGCGTATAAACTTGTTACAAGCATTTGTTAATGCCTGCTCAGCATCACAATCGGTAAAACGTGAGACGTTAACTGCTGAGAAAAGTACATCGCCTAACTCGTCCTCTATTCGCTCAACATTTCCGTCTGAAATAGCCTGTTCGAGCTCAATGGTTTCATCTTTTAGTGCCTTAAGCGCACCTGAAACATCCGACCAGTCAAACCCTACTCGTGCAGCGCGGCTCTGTACCTTTGCTGAACGCATCAAAGCAGGAAGTGATTTCGGCACCGATAAAAGCAAATCCGCCTGTGTTTTCCCGCCTTTTGTTTTTCTTTTAATTTTGTCCCAATTCTCAAGAATCTGACTGCTGTTTTCTACCTTAGCATCAGAAAAAACATGGGGATGTCTAATAATCAGTTTTTTACAGATTCCGTCTACAACATCACTGAAACCGAACTGACTGTTCTCCTGCTGAATTTGGCAGTGGAAAACAATCTGGAGCAAAATATCTCCAAGCTCTTCACAAAGAAGATTTGCATCTCCTTGATTGNNCTATCCCAATGACAGCCATCCGGAGAACGTAATAACCGCATTATTTCCAGAAGATCATCAATTTCATAATGACCCTTTTGCTTGTAATCAACAGCCATTTTCTATCCCCCTGGCAGCTCGAAAAACCAAGTATTGGCTTTCATATTGTCTATATTAACCTATCCAATCGTATTTTTCAAGTATCTGCGCAATTTTTTGTCCTTTTGGCAACATTAAAACGTCCTCGCGCTTTACCGCCCTTATAGACAGTAACGCCCATATATAAACAAATACAGCCACCGAAATGGCAGACAATACCGATATACTATTAGAAACAAACCTTGATAATATCCCGTTTACAGCCCAAGCTGCCGTGCTGCAGCATACAGTTGCAAATAACGGCTTTAAGAATATAGAGCGCCAACGGAGTTTCATGCCCATAATACGCTTAAGAAAAACAAAACTTAATATAACCATAATCGTATAACAAGCCACGGTACTGTATGCGGAACCAATCACATTAATCCTAGGATTCAGTACAAGGACAATATTAAGGAAAAGCTTGACTGCGCCGCCGACCAACACAATCTTTGCAGGAACATCCGCTCGACCCATTGCCTGAAGCATTGCATTAATGGGAGCAACCAGACATATAAACACGACAGATATACCCAGCACTTCAAGCTGAGGGCCTGCCACTTGAACCACAAATGGATCATAAAACATTTTCAGGATAGGCTTTGCAAGAACAGAAAGTCCGATGCCTGACGGCAATGATATGAGTAATGTAATTCTCAATACGTTTGAAACCATCCTGCGAAGCTGTACTCTATCATTCAGAGCCCACGCAGAGGTAATAACGGGAAGCGCACTGATTCCTAAAGACAGGGTTATATTCGGAACAAGATTTACATACGTCAATGCGGCGTCCCGTGTACCGGTTAAAAACCCATTTAAATCATTTACTTTTCCTGCTGATATAACTTGACTGTAAATCTCACGCAGTATGTTGCCATTCTTTTCGATCACGATTGCCAGACACTTCTGAAAAGATATAGCGTCAATCAATGTAGTTAGCTGAGTTGCTAATGTGCCCAAAGCTACAGGAATTGCAAACCGCAGGAGCGATCTGAAAATCACATTCGGCCGCTTCGGCTTGGGGGCATTTTCAAGTTCCTGTCTTGTGATACCGCTTCCGTTTCTGCGATAAAACAATACCAAATAGGCGAAAGAAAAAAACGAGCCTGCCGTAACGCCGAACATTCCGCCAGCGGCTATATAAGGAAGGCTGTACTCCAGTGCTTGTTCTGAAGATTCAGCTACAATTCCGTATACAACCTGACCGTGACTGAACTGCCACTGCCCAAGATAAAGCGCTCCCGCTGCAAGTGAAATGCCAAAAATCAGCTTTCCTACCGCTTCGACAATTTGTGATATAGCAGTAGGGATCATATTTCTCGAGCCTCCGTATACTCCGCGATATGATGTAAGCAAACAGCAGAATAATACTGAGGGAGCCATAACCAGCATCGCAAGCCGCGCATTTTCCATCTTTACGAAGCTTGGATAAATAAACGCTGACAGGATCATCAATAAGGTACCGACAGAGCCCGTAATTAAAAACACCTTGTTTGCTACTTTGTGAATAATCTTGATGTCTCGATACCGTCCTAATGTCAGGCTATGCGACACCATACGCGAAACAGCAATCGGAAAACCTGCGGTTGATACAGTATAAATGGGTACATATATATTAAATGCTAACGTGAAATATCCGTACGCGGTCATGTTAATATTTTGCAAGGGAATCTTAAATAAAAGTGCGCCGATTATTTTAGTCAGTATGGCGGCGAAAGAGAGAATTAGCGCACCGTGCAGAAAGCTTTGTTTATTGCGTTTCGGCAAGACTACACCAACCCTCTCGTTAATATTCGCAATTGATGCAGGTTATTATACTCCACAAATAGCTATCGTGCAAGAAGGGAATCAACGCATTGCCGCGTTTCATAAACAATACGCTCAATATCCATGTACGGGTAGTCGCCTTTACAGTATAAAACGCGTCCGTTGACTACCGTCATCTCAACATCTGCCGCGCCCGCGGCATACATCACATTGGAAAGAGAGTTGTGGCTTGGCGTCATAGAAGGATGCGTTGTATTAAGTATGACAAAATCTGCGCAGTATCCGGTTTCGATATCCCCGCAGTCGTATCTTCCTTGAGATAAAGCACCCGCGCGAGTCGCCATATATAGGACTTCTTCTGCAGGCAATGCGCAAGGATTACGTGATACTCCCTTTGCAAGTAATGAAGCTGTACGCATTTCCTCAAGCATATCCAAATTATTGTTACTGGCAGCCGAATCTGTGCCTAGTGCAACTTTGATACCCTGTTTTGTCATCTTTTCAATCTGGGCAATTCCGCTTGCTAATTTTAGATTGCTTTGCGGACAGTGCGCAACATAAACATTGTTATCGGCCAATAATTGCATATCACTGTCAGTAAGCCAGACACAGTGAGCTGCTGTTACCGGTAAATCAAATATTCCGGAATTCTTCATAACCAGTGCCGGTGTTTTTCCATGGCGACCGACACATTCCAAGTGCTCTTTATTTGTCTCAGAAATATGAACTTGAATTCTTAAAGAATGGGAAGCGGCGAAGTCTGCAATATCTGATAAAATATCCGGTTTTGTGGTATATTCTGAATGCGGAGCCGCATCAATCAGGATTCTGCCATCTGCTCCGCCATGGAATTTAGTAACCAAATCGGACAGCTCTCCGTAAGCCGGAAGATCGATAAAGCATTTAGAATCGTCAAAACAGCTGATACCACGCCCGATATTGGCTTTTATCCCGCTTTCGGTTGCAGCTTGCGCAATACGGTCGCAATAATAATACATATCTGAAAAGGAAGTGGTACCAGAAGCCAGCATTTCGGCAATTCCAAGCATACTGCCCCAGTACACGTCCTCACCAGTGAGCTTATTCTCAATGGGAAAGATTTTAACATAAAGCCAGCGGTCAAGTTGCATATCGTCGCCGTATCCACGCATCAGCGTCATAGGAACATGGGTATGTGCGTTAATCAGTCCGGGCATTAGGATTCTATCAATACCGCTGTATTTTTCGCCCCAATCGCCCGGTGGAACTTCCTTGCCTATATAAGAAAAGCGACCGTTTTTTACCGCTACATTGACATTATCCAGACTGGATCCATCCGCCCGCAATACCGTAATATTTTCAAAGAACATTGATGATCCTCCTGACTGACAGTTATATGGAATTAAGCACCGACGCAATGAGATTACAAAAACGCTCCGATACCATGGACGCGTTTTTAGTCACCTCTTCATCACTCACACTGCTGTCAGGTATCATACCGGCTGCCATATTGGTAATACAGGAAACACCGAGTACCTCCATACCGCACTGTGCGGCGGTCACAGCCTCAAATACGGTAGACATACCCACTGCATCTCCTCCGAGAATGCGTATAGCGCGAATTTCGGCAGGTGTCTCAAATTCCGGACCGGGCATATAAAAATAGACACCATCTTTTAATTCAATACCAAGCTTGTCCGCACACTGACCGGCGATATTCCGCATTCTTGCCGAGTATATATGAGACAGGTCAAAGAATCTCCCTCCAAACTCGGGCTGATGCGCCCCTCTGGCGGGACTTTCCGGAAAAAACTTTATATGATCGGTAATAAGCATCAAGTCGCCAACACGAAAGGAATGATTTACACCTCCCGCGGCATTTGTTAAGATAAGTTTTTTTACGCCAAGCAAATGCAGTACACGAACATAGAAGCTAACAATTTCAGGAGAGTACCCCTCATATACATGAAAACGACCTGAAAGCGTGATAACAGGCTTTCCGTCCAGCTTACCATATAAAAGTATTCCGGCGTGGGATGCTACCGTTGAACGCGGAAAACCCGGGATTTCGGAATACGGAATATTAACAGCAGATTCAAGCCTACCTGCAAGCATGCCTAAGCCCGACCCCAGCACAACAGCAGTCTTTGGGATCTCTGTTATCATTTTACGCAGGAATTCCGCACTTTCCTTATACTTTTCATAGGGAATCATATAGATTCAACCCTTCCTACATTATCAAATCTCAATTTTTACCCCGCATTTTTTGCAGAATGCCGCATCATCAGGATTCGGAGTGCCGCAGCCCTTACAGCGAACTAAATATCTGTAGGCATCAATCTTCTTTCGCAGTTCATCTATTTTCGCTTGGCAATCGTCAATCCGGAGAACGCAGTCATCTATCATAGATGAAACATCCTCTCCTGCTTTACGGGAGTCATACACCAAACGTCCAAGGCCTTCCATTATCGACGCCATGTCTTTTTCAAGCTCTGAGACTTCAATTTTCAGGCGTGTTGTTTCTATAAAGTCAGAGGTTTTCTTTCCGGCTGTTTCAGCAACACTTTTTGCTTTTGATATAACATCTTCAAATGTTGACATTGTATTTCCTCCTTATGATTGAAATAATGGATATATTCTATCTTATGGTAAATTATGAATCAATGCTCATGTTTTGTCTAGATAACAGCAGTTGAATTACCGACAAATTCACGCAGCAACGCATCATGAGGCATTTTATCTAAAGAGACAGGTTCAAATTTCGATAAGACGCTTATTAAATGCCGGACCGTGTCCGAATCAGGATTGTCGGCAGATACCTCCTCAAGCAGCGGCAGTAAAAGCGGAGCAAAAACACATGGTTCATAGGCATGTGTGGTATCGATCAGATAGTCAACCGTTTCGACATAGGGAAACATATACTCGTTTTCACCACGTACCACCTGTTGCCACATGTGCAGCGTGTTGGTCACAGGACTATTTCTGAATTTTTCATCTCTGAGAATCCTTCTTGTCAACCGAATATTTCTTCTTGCCATAATTTTTGCATCATCTAAAAAGAACGGCGATACTGTATTAATAAACACCTTATAGAGATTTCCTGATGGAAGATGCTGTTCAAAATATGGGTTGATTGCATGAATACCCTCAAATATTACAACAGAATTATGGCTGATTTTCAATTCATACATTTCGTCTGAAGGCCTACCATTATGAAAATCAAAGCGTGGTAGCCAACTCCTACCGTCACGGATGAGTTCTCGCATACATCTTTCTAGTTCATCCAGTCTGAGCGCCTCCAAGGCTTCATAATCATAATTCCCGTTTTCAAGACGAGGTGCCTGTTCACGTCCGCGATAAAAATCGTCCATTGAAACTGTATGCGCATCAATACCAAGCTCTTTCAGACAAGCACATAGCTTCAAGGCGGTTGTGGTTTTGCCAGAAGAGGATGGACCGGATAGCATTACAAGACAGTGGTTGTCGAATCCAACAGCTAGATTACGGGCAAGCTTTTCAACTTCTTTCTGATACCTTTCGCTCTCCTCCTGGATTAGTTCACTTACATCCGCCCTTACTCGTTGATTGATTTCATTCAGTTCAAGTCTACGTTTTGGAAAATAGCGTTTCATAAAACGAGATCACCTGCCCTTTTCTTTGTATCATGTCGTCAAAACGGCTATTGTATTCATATGGAAACTTATAATTAAATACCCGTTTGAGATATTCAGTATCAGGATGTATCAATTTTGTGACAGCGCCTGCGCCACAGGCGAGTATGGTGTGTGTTTCATCCATAATATATACATTATACAGCCCTTCAAATCCCGGCTTTGACCAGCCGGTGTTTTCTGTTCCACCCAGTGTTTTGCTTTGGCGATACAAATAGTACGGGCGATATCCTTCCTCTTTCAGTCGTTCAATGCTGGTATTGACCATCTGGGCTGACTGGAGTCCTCCGGAATAATTTTCGCGGCGATGCTTAACGAAATTTGAAGCCCTTTTCATAGCGAGGGTATGAACTGTAACACTTTCGGGGGAGAGTTTAAAAATACCCTCCAAGGTATTGCTAAAGCTTTTCGGATTGTCTCCGGGCAGGCCTGCAATTAGATCTGTATTAATATTTATAAATCCGCATTTGCGTGCAAGGGAGAACGCGTCATAAAACTGTTCAGCAGTATGTCGTCTACCAATTTCTTTTAGAACGTTGTTGTTCAGCGTCTGCGGATTAATGCTAATCCGTGTTACACCCGCCCCCCAGATTGCGTGCAGCTTTTCCTGGGTTACGGTATCAGGGCGCCCTGCTTCAACCGTATATTCACGCAGAAAAGACAGATCAAAGCTTTTTTCTATGGCGTCAAAAATGCGGTGTAACTGTTCTGCGTTCAGGGTTGTGGGCGTGCCCCCGCCCATATAAACAGTTTCAAGTCTAAGTCCAATGTTCTTCGCAATCTGACCCGTATATTCTATTTCGCTGCAAAGACAATCAACATATTGCGGTATCAGCTTGGCGGCACGTTCCACCGTGTGTGATACAAAGGAACAATAATCACATCTTGATGGGCAGAATGGAATCGAAATATAAAGACTGAAGGATTCCCGACGTGAAAGGGACAGAATGTCGTTTTCCACATTCAAGGTATCAAGGCAGAGTGAGGTTTTATCGTTGCTGACAAGCAAAGCATCACGAAACCAGCGAACAGCTTCTTCATTGCCCTGCTCTTTTATAAGACGTCTCATCAGCTTAACCGGACGAACACCGGTAACAGCACCCCAAGGAAGTGTAAAGCCAGTTAACTTTACAAAAGAATAATATAGCTGTACCGCCAGCCGCCTTTCAAGATCATCCCCTGCACCTTTCTCAGCTTTTAGAACTCGTTCGATTGCTGTGTCTTGGGAACCCCCATAAACCAATTTTGTATTTAACAGCCATTCCTTATCATTGGAAGATAGCTCAGATATAGCGATAATATTTTCATTATCAAGAATATCAGCCTCATTTTCATTTACTGATATCTTCTCCTGCGGAAGAAACAGTCTGCAGACATTCTCAAGTTCAAATCTAAAAGAATGACCTTTAATAATCAATAACATAGTCAGATGAATTTAAATACGGATTGCCTTGTTGTTCCGATTTCAAGGTTGTTGCAGGTCCATGTCCGGGCAACACCGTATAATCTCCTTCCAGTTTGCTTAAGCGTATCAACGAGCTTTTTATAGCAGTGCTGCTGCCACCGGGAAAGTCGGTTCGTCCGATCCCACCCNNAGGCGTATGCCCCGGCGTATGAAGTACCTGAAACTCAAGATTTCCCGTCATGAATCTATCACCGTCGGCAAGCACTCGATTCGCACGAAGGGTTAATTCTCTTCTTTTCCCGACGAAATGCATTAAATTTCTGTTGGTATCGGATAATGCAGCTTCATCATCTTTTGGAACCATAAAATCCGCCCCTGTTTGGTCCAGAACATCGTTGGAGGCAAGCATATGATCAAAATGAACATGAGTAAGGATTACATACAGAATATTAAGATTATATTTCCGTATTACTTGAATTATACTTTCCGATTCTCCGCCCGGATCAATTACCACGCCTTGATTATTATTATCAAATACAATGTAACAGTTAGTATCGAGCTCACCGACCGGCAAACAAATAAATTTCATGGTTTAAAAGTTTCCTTCCTGAAAATAAAAAGTTATTTGCGGTGTATTTGTGTCTGTCTAAATAGAATGCAACCGAATGTAGACGCATTAGCCACTACTTCTACTACGTGTAACACCATACGTTCCCGGTATCTTTCCGAGTCGCGACATCACTGACTGTAAATGATCAAGACTATTCACACCTACGGTGACATTCATAATAACCGTACTGTCATGGGATTCTCTGGCGCTAATTGCATGTATCATTACATGCATAGAAGCAAGCTGCGTTGTTATGTCAGCGAGCAATGCATTCCTGTTTTTGGCTTCTATCGTCAGAGTGGCCTTAAATTCATCTTTTACGCTTTCCTCCCAATGAACATTTACCCATCTGTCAGGTTCGGATGCTTTGGTCATGTCCTTTGGAACGTTGATACAATCGTTTTTATGAATTGATACGCCATATCCGCGCGTAATGAATCCGATAATACGATCACCCGGAACGGGATTGCAGCACCTTGCAAACTTAACCAGGCAATTGTCCATATTATCGATTATTACACCGCCGTTATTGTGACGCGGGCGAACAGCGGTAACAAGTGTATCCGGCTGTATATTTTCTGTCTTGGCAAGCTTTAGATAGTCTTCTTTGATACGCGTCATAATGCGTGATAAAATAATGCCGCCGTATCCAATTGCTGCGTAAAAATCCTCTAGTGTAGCACAATGCTGCTTCTTACATTGTGAAAGCAGGAATTCATTCATTTTATCTTCGGGTAGCTTGATACCGTTGCGTGAAAGCTCACGATCAAGCTCTGCCTTTCCCTGCTCGACATTTTCTTCCCGGCGTTCCTTTTTGAACCATGAACGAATTTTATTTCGCGCTTCTCCGGTCTTTACAATATTGAGCCAGTCACGGCTGGGACCGCGCCCTTGTGCTGATGTAGTCAGAATTTCAACAATTTCACCGGTTTTAACTTCATAATCGATTGAAACAATTCGTCCGTCGACTTTTGCTCCAACCATACGATTACCGACTGCCGAATGGATTGCATATGCAAAATCAATCACCGTAGCGCCGACAGGAAGAGTTATTACATCTCCTTTCGGCGTAAAAACAAAAACATCGTCAGATGATAAGTCGGTTTTTATAGAACGTATGATATCTTCGGCATCATCAACATCCTTTTGGTTTTCTATAAACTGGCGAACCCATGCCAGCCTCTCCTCAAGCTTATCCTTGCGTTGAATACCCAGTTTATACTTCCAGTGTGCCGCGATCCCGTATTCGGCGGTGTAATGCATTTCCCAAGTACGAATCTGCACTTCAAAAGGTATCTTTTCTTTACTAATTACAGTGGTATGAAGCGACTGGTACATATTCGATTTTGGTGTTGAAATATAATCTTTGAACCGGTTGGGTATTGGACGGAACATATCATGAATAATGCCGAGAACATTATAACAATCATTGTCGGAATCCACGATTACACGAACGGCATAAATATCATATATTTCGTCAAACGAACGCCCTTGTATATACATTTTACGATAGATACCTGTAATACTCTTTATGCGTCCTGCAACATAGCACTCAATCGGTATACTTTTCAGCTTTTCGGTAATACGCTGCTTAATACTCTCAATAAATGCATTGCGCTCCCCTTCGCGAAGAGCAAGCGCTTCCTCAATTTCGGTATATGCGACCGGGTCTAGAATTCTCAGCGACAAATCCTCAAGCTCTTTATTTACCGCGCGAATTCCAAGGCGATGTGCAAGCGGCGCAAAAATATCCATTGTTTCTTTTGCTTTATCACGCCGTTTTTGCTCCGGTAAGGAGCCGATTGTACGCATATTATGCAGTCTATCGGCAAGCTTGATGATTATTACCCGTATATCTTGAGCCATAGCAAGCAGCATCTTGCGTACATTTTCCGCCTGTTGTTCCTCTTTTGTAGAGTACGACAGTTTACTCAGTTTGGTAACGCCGTCTACCAGGGCAGCAACATCATTGCCAAACTGCTTGGCTATATCATCAAGACTGACGGAGGTATCCTCAACAACATCATGTAGGATTGTCGCTACAATGGTTTCACTATCCATTCCCAGCTCGACAAGAATCGAAGCGGCCAAGAGGGGATGACATACATATTCCTCGCCCGATGAGCGCTTTTGTCCCTCATGTGCAGCAGCAGCAGCAGCAATCGCTTTGTCAATGACATCCATATCATATGGCTTACCGCTTTTGGAAAGCAGGGATTTCAGTTCATTGATTGATTCTATTTTATTAACGTCGCATTTCATAAGTAACACTCATTTCTCCAAGTAGGAGTTAAGATACTGCATTATCGGTGTTTGATTAAGGTCGGTTTTTCCGCTGACAGGAAGCAATGAAATTACCATTAAGTCCCCACGATCATTTAAAGATATCAAACCGGCCTGCCGCAGTATTTCCAGTGACAGTCGTATCTGTATAAAAGCAATTTTAGGTTTTTGCAACAAATATTCAAGCTGATCTAAGCCACCGGACCAATTATTCTTTGTGCGAATAAAACGATATATCCTTTCCAAATGCTCTCTTTCAGGAGTCCATCGGACTACCTCATCCGGCGTTATTGTTTCGCATCTCATAATAGTATCAAACGAATCGTATGCCTCAATCAGCTCTTCCTGCTGCATCTCAGCAGGTCTAATATCCTTTAGCAGCAGTGAAGGAGTTACCACACCACGGTATTCGTTGCGCTCCATAGTAACCACAAGATTCACTTTTTGACCGCACTCATAAGGAAAGTTCTCGCATGTTGTGTTGAATCTGCATACCGAAAGGCGTACATCATCCCGTAAAACAGAGAGCCTTAGATGTTTTCCCTGCCCGATCGGCATAATATTATCAAGCTTCATATCAAAAAGCCCAAATACAGGCTGCGGATTACACGCACCCAGAGGTTCCAACGCAGAAATCAGATTCAGCTTTTCTACATCCACCTGAGACGGACGAAGCTTAAAAGTAATGCAAAGCTCAGGAATCGGCATTTTCGGGTAGTTTTCTGCGGCATACTGATTGATTCTCTGTCTAAATATGCTTATAATTTCGGATGAAAGACTTAAGCCGGCCGCCTGCTCGTGCCCACCAAAACGGCTGAGTATATCGGAACAGGAATTGATCGCATCGAAAAGTGAAAAGCCTTTAACACTTCGTCCCGAGCCTTTACCTTCCCCGTCCTTGGTTGCAATTAGTATACACGGCTTTCCGTAACGCTCTGCAATACGTGCAGCTATTATACCCACAACGCCGGGATTCCAGTCGTTTCCGTCGATCACAA
>DOWI01000073.1 GCA_003519645.1 Oscillospiraceae bacterium | reverse complement strand
GACATTGTGTCAACAATTCAGGAGGAACAAAACCGGATAGTCAGGGCGAACATGTGGAAACCACTTATCGTACAGGGTGCGGCAGGTAGCGGGAAAACAACGATTGCACTTCACCGTATCGCCTATCTGGTATACACCTTTGATAAAACCTTTGAGCCTGAAAGCTTTATGATTATCGCACCGAACAGGTTGTTTCTGAACTATATCTCTGAGGTACTACCGGAACTGGGAGTTGACAGAGTTAAACAAACTACTTTCAAGGATTTTGCTATGGATTTGCTTCAAAAAAAGTTCAAAATCCAGGATGAGAACGAGAAGCTGGTGCGGTTTATAAAGAGCAGAAAAACCGCCAATGAAAAGCTTGAAGACGAACAGATGAAGGCAAGTTCCAGACTGAAGGCTTCTATGGTGTTCAAGGAAATCATTGACCGGTATATTGAGAAAGTTGAAAAAAGCTATATCCCGAAGCAGGATTTCCGAATAGGTAAAACTATTGTTTATTCTTATGATGAGATTAATGACCTTTTCCTTGGAGAATACAAAAGGTGGCCTTTCGCTCAGAGGATTGATGAGATAAAAAAGCATCTTACCACAGGGCTGNNGAAAATAAAGAATAGCAGTAAAGACACGGGAGAGAAACAATCATTAATTCAAAGACTTTTTCAGAGGCAGGAGGAAGCAATTCAACAATTAAACAATAAGGCCAAGAAGGCTGTGAAGGATTATGTCCGGTTGATTGATAAGCCCAATCCGGCGGCATATTATAAGGACTGCATCAAAACCATCGTTGAGGATACTTCACCACAAGAAGAATATTACTCTCTGCTGCCGTATTTAAAAGAGTACTCGGAAAAGCTTTTCAGTAAGGGGATTTTTGAGCTGGAGGATCTCGCACCGATGATTTATCTGAAGTATCGGATTTATGGCATGGATGAAAAGATACCGGTAAAACATATTATTATTGATGAGGCTCAGGATTTCAGCGCATTTCAGATATATGTTCTCCGAAAAATCATCCGGGACAGTTCCTTTACCATACTCGGTGATCTGTGCCAGGGTATTCACTCTTACCGAGGCGTTCACTCCTGGGAAGATATTCAGGAAAATGTATTCGAAGAGAAGGACTGTGAAATATTAATGCTGGAAAAGAGTTACCGCACAACAGTTGAGATCATGGAAGCAGCAAATCGGGTACTCGATCATCTTAATCAGGACAATATTCCAAAAGGTCACCCTGTAATTCGTCACGGAGAACCGGTTCATATTATTAAGCAGCAGGATAGCAAGGGGCTAACCCAAAGCATCATACATATACTGAAAACGCAAATAAGTGAGCAGTTCAAATCTGCAGCTGTAATCTGCAAAAACCTGGATGAGTGTCAGCAGGTTTATGATGCCATTTACAAGGATATTCGTGGTGTTCATGTAATTACGGGCAAAGAGGAAGAATATAAAAGCGGTATTGTTATCGTTCCATCCTATCTTTCCAAAGGTCTTGAATTTGACATCGTGATCATCGCTAATGCCAACAGTATCAATTACTGTGAGAATGAACAGGACATTAAGCTTTTGTATGTATCCATGACAAGACCACTTCACAAATTGTTCGTTCTTTATGAAGAGGAGCTGTCACCGCTGCTGAATGGTGTGAAAGCCTTGGCAATATGTGATAAGTAAATATGTAAGTTGTTCTCTGCTTTTTCACAACATTTGACCTCCTATAAGGCTACTTGAAAAAGCATATTTACTCAAAAAAATCGGATACTTACAGCATGTAACCAGCATTATTTTGTTAAAGGATCATGAATTCAACATGGTTCTCAGCCATTAAAGACTTTCCTAATGAATCCCCAGTTAATTCTATTTTATGCTATCTGCTTTGTAAACCACGCAATCTTGCGTTCTGCATGGCTATGATTGATCTGCATTCTTCTTCAAGCTGCTTTGTAAACTAACTTTGCCACTACTTAGAATACGTCTATATTGTATTATGTGATATAATCAAATAATGGTTAAACATAAACAAAACACTTATGTATTACGGAAGGATTAATGAACATGGGAAAAACTTTGGTATTGGCAGAAAAACCATCTGTTGCAAGGGACATTGCAAAGGTACTAAAATGCAGTCAAGGCGGTAATGGCTTCCTTGCAGGAGCGAAATATATAGTCACTTGGGCTTTGGGACATCTTGTAACCCTTGCTGATCCGGAAGCCTATAATGACAAATATAAAAAATGGAATCTTGATGATCTGCCGATGCTCCCTGATAAAATGAAGCTGGTTGTTATTAAGCAGACCTCAAAGCAATTTGGAATAGTAAAAAGTCTGCTTCAGAGAAACGATGTGGATGAACTTGTTATTGCAACAGATGCAGGACGCGAAGGCGAGCTTGTTGCACGGTGGATTATTATAAAGTCAGGCTTTAAAAAACCAATAAAGCGCCTGTGGATTTCCTCCCAAACCGACAAATCGATACTTGAAGGGTTCAGGAATTTAAAACCCGGCAACAATTACGACAACCTTTACCTTTCAGCCCAATGCCGTGCAGAAGCAGATTGGCTCATAGGCCTCAATGTTACACGGGCCTTAACATGCAAATATAACGCTCAGCTCTCGGCAGGAAGAGTTCAAACACCAACCCTGGCAATGATTGTCGAACGTGAAAATGAGATAAAAAGATTTATCCCCAAAGATTTCTGGACAATTCAAAGTAATTTTAACGGTTTTATGATACAGTGGAAAGACAAAGTCTCAAACCAAATTCGAATTTTTGACAGGAAGAAAGCTGACGACATTATATCAAAAATAGCAGGACAGACAGGTGAAGTCACTGAGGTTATTAAGGAATCGAAACGGGAGCTGCCTCCTCTTTTATACGACTTAACTGAGCTGCAGAGAGATGCTAACCGCAGATACGGATACTCCGCAAAACAAACTCTTAATATAATGCAAAGACTCTACGAATCGCACAAGTTGGTTACCTATCCGAGGACAGATTCAAGATCTATTACAACAGATATTTTTCCTACTCTTAAGGAACGCCTTAAGAGTGTTTCAACAGGTCCTTATGCAAAAACAGCACAGACTGTACTTAAGAATGGTTTTAGTTCATCTAAACGTTTTGTTGACAACAGCAAAGTTACAGACCATCATGCTATTATTCCGACAGAACAGTATGTCAATTTGTCATCTTTAAACCAGGAAGAACGTCATATTTATGATCTGATAGTTAAAAGATTTTTAGCTATTTTAAGCCCTTCTTTCGAATACGAGCAAACAACGGTGAAAATCAAAGCTGCAGATGAAATATTTACGGCAAGGGGTAAAATTGTTAAGGCAATGGGCTGGAAAGAAATTTATTCAGGGAACATAGATACTGATGAAGAGGACAATGAAGAAGACAAAGAGCAATCTCTGCCGGATATCAAAAAAGGAATTACCGGCAAAATGGAGAATGTAAGAATAGTCAACGGAAAAACGAAACCTCCCGCAAGATATACGGAAGCTACACTGCTGTCGGCAATGGAGCATCCGGGGAAATTTGTTGATAACAAAGTGTTTAGAGATGCCTTAGAAAGCTCCAGTGGTCTTGGAACCCCCGCAACTCGCGCTGATATAATTGAAAAACTGTTTAATACTTTTTATATTGAGCGTGGTGGTAAAGAAATTTATCCAACTTCAAAAGGGATTCAACTGATTGATCTTGTGCCGGATGATTTGAAATCTCCCGAAATGACAGGCAAATGGGAACAACAGCTATCATTTATAAGTACAGGAAAAGTAAACCCTAAATCATTTATAAGCAATATGCGTGAATACGCCGGAAAGCTTGTTTCTAATGTAGTTTCAAGTAATGAAACATTTAAGCACGACAATATTACCAGGGAAAAATGTCAATGTGGTAAATATCTTTTAGAGGTAAACGGAAAGCGTGGCAAAATGCTTGTCTGCCCGGATCGCGAATGCGGATTCCGTAAAATGGTTTCACAAACCACCAATGCCAGATGCCCTGAATGCCACAAAAAAATGGAGCTGCGTGGTGAGGGTGATAAAAAAACCTTTTATTGCTCCTGCGGTTATCGTGAACGATTGGAAAACTTTCAAAACAGAAAAGAGGATAAAGTCAATAAAAAGGATGTAAACACGTTTTTAAGGAAGCAGAACACGGATGAAAACATAAATTCGGCACTTGCCGAAGCACTTTCTAAATGGAAAGAGAAAAAATAACTTGTCTCTTTTACTTATTATTCAATTAGTTTTTACGCGTATTGTGTACCAAAACTCAAGCGTTTTATTAAAGCTGCCAAACTATTAAGTTCAGCGGCTTTATTAATGAGGAACTTTAGATCTATCCTTTAGAATTAAAAGACTATTCTGATTTCGGAAATCGGTATCCCCACCAGATATTTTTTAAAATGTATCATAGCTTAACACTTTTGGTGTGCCAACTACACCCCTATCTCCTTGAACTGGAACGCAATAAGGATCGTGAATAAGGTAGTTTATAGGTGGAGTCTTTTGATTTATCTATGATAAATTATTAATCTCCCTACAGTAATGGCAAGCTACAAAATGGTTAGGTCTTACTTCTTCAAAAGGCGGTGTCACAGAGTGGCACTTGTCTTTAGCATAATCACAACGCACAGCGAACCTACAACCGGGTTTAGGGTTTATTGGAGATGTGATTTCACCTTTTAGAAGCTTACGATTCTTTTTCTCCCCAACTATAGGAATCGGCACTGCATCTAATAATGCCTTAGTATAAGGGTGCAAGCGATTTAAAAACATCTCCTCAGAACTAGATAATTCAACCATGTTTCCCATATACATAACGAGTATGTTATCGGAAACATGCTTTACAACCGCAAGATTATGGGTGATAAAAAGATAGGTAAGGTTACGCTCTTCCTGTAGATCCTGCATAAGATTCAATATCTGTGCTTGTATTGATACATCTAAAGCAGAAACCGGTTCATCACATATGATTAGCTTAGGCTTAAGCGTTAATGCACGTGCTACACCAATACGCTGCCTGCGACCACCGTCAAGCTCGTGCGGGTAAGAGTTTGCTAATCTTTGTGCAAGTCCAACGGTTTCC
>DOWI01000006.1 GCA_003519645.1 Oscillospiraceae bacterium | reverse complement strand
TGTATCACCGCCCGTCAGGATTCGGGTATCGGGAAACACAAAGGCGAAAATTCTGGCGTGTTTGTGGAAGAAGCTCCGAGAGCCGTTCTGACTCCTGAAAAAGAAACTGTCCGTCAGCAAGGCCGTCGCATGAAAGAACCGGATGAGCCTATGTTCACGATTACTGTACAGGACCGCCACGGTATTTTCCACCACGGCAGAGTCAGAAAATTGATGCCCATTGAATGTTGGAGATTACAGGGCTTTACCGATGAACAGTTTTATAAGGCGCAAACCGTCGGTCTCTCAGACAGCAGGCTTTATAAAATGGCGGGNNGCTATCGGGGTAAGAATTAAGGCTCTGGATGAGCTATATCACATAACAGAAAGGAAGGAATAAACCATGCCGATTACAATGGATGAATTTATAAAATGGCTACAGGACGAGAATTACCGGCCTCTGCTCTTTACCCAGGGAGATACCCATCATGCGTTACTAAAAGTGCCTAAAAATGAGCAATTCGATTATCTGTATAGTCAATACAATTATCGGAAATACAACATTGAGAGGAACGCTAACTTTGAATATGCGGGTGTTTACTGTCGACAGGATGGGTTGATCTATGACAGCTATGGTAAATTCCGCAGCATTGCGGAGGGTGTCGAATGTCATATAGGCAGGGATCAAATGCAAAAAGACTTGGAGAGCGCCGTTCGTGCAAAGGTTGAAACAATCATTGCCGACAATCGCAGAAACCTGCGTGTATCCATGCTGACCAGCGATGCAAAGATCACCGATTACAATTATTTTGTCCGGCATGTTGCACCGGAAAAGGCACGAGAGCTTTTTCTGAGGAATACGGATATTACAGATATTAGTTTCCGGTGCAATTATGAATTTGACGGTTGGAATGAAGATAATTACCTTCAATATATTCTCGACCGTGATGGTTTCTCTCAGCAGCAGTCCAATAAATATATTGACGAAAATCAGGAGGATATGTTTTCACAATTCCTAGAAAACGATGTACTCAAGCTGAAACTTCAGAGCATTATTGATAATCCCGATAGCACTTTGCACCGTATTAAGGAAATTATGAAGGCTGTGGGTGAATCCGGTGCGAAAACGGTGAATGTTACAATATTGAAAGACAATCAGGAATTCACGTTCAAAACCGAAGCCGATACGCTGACCCGTGATCCGGGCAATCATTATTCCAACTGGTATATCGCAGCCGCTGACCGTCGTGAGTTCGAGAAGGTGTTCGGTCGGAGTGCAGATTATACGCCTGATGAAATTACACAGATCACCTACGGCAGAAATACGCTGTACGAAGCCGAACCGCCCGAACCCGCGCAGAATGAAGATGAATCTATGGGCATGAGCATGTGAAAGGAGTACAGATAAATGAAACCAACTACAATCACGCTGGAAGCGTCTTTGGATCAAACCACCGCCAACGGCCGATATCTGTATGGCACATTGAATTTGCCTGCTTCCCATTATGAAATCCTTGACTTTATGCAAAAGATGAGGGCCGCCGGAAGAAGGGATTATAACTTTGAGCTATCGGTGATTGATTGTCCGGTCCTGCCCGGCTTGACCGACACGCGGCTGGACGCGCCGACTATCGGAGAACTGAACGCTTTTGCACAGCGTCTGACCGGACTGGACGTGATGGAACAGTGTATACTGAACGCCGTTTTTCACACTTTCAAAAAAAGTGAAGATGAAATCATCAGTATGAAAGATCTGATCAACCTCACCTATAGTCTGGACTCGGTGATAATCGCTTCAAATATACACAACGACGAGGAACTCGGACAGCTTGTTATTGAAAGTGATATGAACGAAGATGTTGCAAGCGTACCGGAGAATGCGCGGTATCTTCTGGATAAAAGCAAGATCGGAAGATTTCAGCGTGAGAATGACGGCGGCATATATATAGGCGGTTATTATATTGCGACAGACAGCTTTAAAATGCCGGAAATCTATGACGGTGAAAACCTTCCCGACGATCCGGAACGCTTTTTATATGTTTTTCGCTTGTTGGTTGCGGAAGCTCCCGTGAATGACTCCGAGGAAACAAGGGGCAGCGCCGAATGGATTGAACTGCCGATAATGCGTGAGGAAGCCTTCCGAATCGCGGAAAGACATAACGAAGCTGGCATGGAGGACTGTGTTTTTTATGATTTTGATTCCGTTATCCCGCAGATCACCGCGGAGGTGTTTGGGGATATGATGAATTTCAGCCAACTCAATTCACTTGCCGACCGTTATCAGCATATGAACGAGTCCGGACAGCTCAAATTCAAGGCTGTGCTGGAAGGTGAAAAGATAAACACACTCACGGACGCCATTNNCTGGCGTATTACTGTGCAGACAAAGCTGATTTTGCGCGGGAGTATCTGGCTTATCATCTGGCAAACGGGTTTGACGCGAAATGGCTGGAGCAGGTCGATCCCACTCAGATGGGCGAAAAAATTCTGGAAAGGCTTGGAGCAAAAGAAACATCTTACGGTGTCCTGTCCGCCCGTGGGCGGTCACTTTATGAACTGGTTCCATTAAATGAACCGATTGCCGTACAGGTGAAAACAACGATTAAGCAGCTCATGCTTGACGAACTCAAAAAAATGACCGACTGCGAAGGGCTGATCATTCAGGGTTGCGGCGGCGATTTGCAGGAATGGGTCGACGGAATCAACAACGCTTTGACCGAAGCCAGAATTTTTAATAACGGCGATAACTTTAAAGATGTCTCGGTTTTCGAGCATAACGGTATTACAAATCTTCTTTTCAATATGAATGTTGCAAGTGTGAATGTAAGCGCACTTGCGATGTGGCGCCTCCAGACGCATTCCCAGTTTGGCGGCACCTGGCTCAGCGACTATCTGGACAACCAACTCGGACTCCACGGTCAGGAAACGGAGGATGAGTGTGAACCGGAGGAAGACGGAGAGGATATGGAGATGCGGCAGCTTTGATAAGGGCTGCGGCTTTTATTTTTATAGGAGGTAACCCACATGCCAAACCATATAACAAATATACTGACCATCCAAGCGGATGAAAATAAGGTTCGGAACATTCTGGAAAGGGTCAAGTCTGAAGAAGACGGTCTCGGCTCCATTGATTTCAACAAGCTGATTCCGATGCCGGAATCACTGAATATTGAAGCAGGCAGCCGGTCCAATCGGGGACTGGAATTATACCGATCATTTCTGCAAGACAGCGCGGCCATTGCCTATGCAGACGTTCAGAATACAGAACCTTCACCGCAGCACAGCGAAACGTTAACCGCTCTGCTGAAAAAGTACCAGGAGCTGACAAAGGACGATCCCGAACTGCTTCAACTCGGCAGAAAGTGTTACGAAAACATTCAGAATTATGGCTGCACTGACTGGTATGACTGGTCAATCAAGAATTGGGGTACAAAATGGAATGCGTACGGATATAAGGAATTCCCCTCATATCAGGATGGCGACTCTGAAATCCGGTTCTTGACCGCGTGGGCGGCTCCGCACCCGATCCTTGAAAAGCTGTCTGAGCTTTACCCGGATGTCACGTTCTCTCACCAATGGGCTGACGAGGACTTCGGTCATAATGTCGGTGAACGGGATTACCTGGGCGGTGAGATCGTGAGCGAGAATATTCCCACCGGAGGTTCTGCGGAAGCTTACGAGTTAGCAGCAGATATCCTAGGTATCGAACTGAACAGCGATGAATCCGGGTATTATCTTTCTGCCGATGAATCCGGCTATTTTTATCTTGACACTGACGAATCCTACGAACTTATTGAGTTTTTTGATAAGCCTGCTTTGTTCTCAAACGGTAGAATTACAGCAAGCGAGATACCAAAAGGGTTATACTGCTATGATCTGAGGAGTGACAATGACGGCAATGGCTTCGTTGCAATAGAACCTCATGTAGCTGTTAATCATGCAGGCAGCGTTATTACCAATTCTCCGATAGATTTCGGTGAATTCGGATATATATCACTTACCCAAGATACCTCCCCGAATTTCCTCGGCGAACAGATCACGCTGCCGCAGTTTATGAACGGCGATTTTGAGCAAACGAAGGAGCAGAGCGGAGGGATGGAGCTTTGAGCAACAATGTTTACACAAGCGCCGACTTTCATATGCGAAAAGCGAACAAGTTCGCTTAGACCGAAGGTTTCCCTACAAGTCTTTGCTATGATTTTGACGAGGAAAAAGCTTGGTTGGAATTGAACCGCAGTATGATCGCAGACAGCGAGGATGTTTCCTATTTCGAAAACTATGCAAGGATTGGGGCGTCCGTATCTGCTGCACATGGGATAATTTCAATGATTATCTGAAAGAACTCGGTGACGAAGCGTATGAAAATGCTGCCATGCTGAACGAGGATGAAGATATGGGGATGGGGATGAACCTATGATCGGATTTATAATCGGAACTATCGTCGGCGGGATTATCGGCGTAGTGTTCATGGCTCTCTTTGTCGGCGGCAGCGAAAGGCACGATAAATAAAATATACAAAAATTATGCGGTATCAATCGTTCTGAAAAGGAGATTGATGCCGCTTTTTCTTTTCTGAACGGTTGGATTGCCAAAAGCGAGGTGATCAAAATTAAAACTCCTGTTTCAAGAGTAGGCAATAAATCGTCTGTTCTCCATATTCTGTACGCACTGTTTCCTTTAGAATATAACCGGTTTGTGGATGGTTTCGGCGGCTCCGGCAGCGTACTGCTCGGCAAGCCTGCGCCGGACAGCTTCGAGGTGTACAACGACTTCGATCATAACCTCGTCAACCTGTTTCATTGCATGAAGGAGCGCACGATGACGACCATCCGTGAGCTTGTATTCTGCAATCTGAATTCAAGGGACGACTTCAATGCCTTGAAGAAGTTTTTTGAGCATGAACGGTTTGATGATGCGTTTTTTGCGGAAGAACTGGAATTGACAAAAATCATGCTTCCTCCTGCTTCAGCCGCCGAACTGATCGAACTGCGAACACGGTTAAAAGAGGATTACAGTGTTCGTAGAGCCGCCATGTACCTGAAGCTTTTACGGTACAGCTATTCCAGCGGCTGCAAATCCTTCGCCGCGCAGCCTTTTGACATCTCCAAACTGTTCGATCTGATCCAGCAGCTCGAAACCCGGATGGCAAGCGTGGTGGTGGAAAATCAGGACTTCGAAACGCTGATCCGGCATTACGACCGCCCGGATACATTCTTTTATCTGGACCCGCCGTACTTCTCCACGGAGGACATGTACGATGTGGAATTCGGATGGGACGATCATGTCCGTCTGCGGGATACCCTGGCCGCTATTGAAGGTAAATTTTTATTGTCCTACAACGACTGTCCCGAAATTCGAGGGTTATACAAAGGATTCAATTTCTTCGACTTTAAGCGCAGTCATAGTATGGCACAACGGTATGAAGCCGGAAAGGAATTTTCTGAGCTTCTCATCGGCAATTATGACCTGTATGAACGGCAGCGCGCCAAACCAGCTCAACTCACGCTGTTCAGCGAACAGCCAGATAACTTTGATTACGAAAAAATATTAAAGGAGTGCATTATATCATGCAAGGAAATAACGATTTAAAGAACCGGTATATCATGATTCCCATCCCGATGGATGACGTCGTTGAATCAGGGATCGACTTTAGCGGTGTAATACAGACATCCGCTGCAGACGGCAGGATTATTATTGAGAATGTGAACGAAGCCGATGATTTTTTCTGCGATGGGGACAATCCATGCGATGGGGACTGCGAAAACTGCCCATTTTTCAACCCGGATTGTGATGAAGATGAGGACTGTGAAGGCTGCCCTTGCTGCTGTCCCGAATGCGGCGAATGCATGTGCGACGCGATAATGATAGAAGGAGAAAATGACAATGAATAAAATCTATCGGATTCTCGGCAAGCGCGGACGGATTACAGTACCGTTTGAAATCCGAAAAAGCTGTGGGTTTGCCTATAACGATATCTTGAGCTTCACCGAACAGGATAATAACACGGTGATAGTCAAACGTGAAAAAATTTGTGAAAGCTGCCGCGACATCGGTAATCCGCATGAAAACGAACAGGACACAGTCACCTTGTTCGATTTCCTGAACGGATTATCAGAGAAGGAACAGCGCGCCGCTCTGATCCATCTTTCCGTTAAGTGGGCAGAAAAGCAAGGCGGTGGTCTTCATGACTGACCGGATCAGTTTGTACCGCTGGTCCCGTGAGGAAGCGCGCCGAAATAATGAAATTTCTCTGTGGCGTGACAGCTACAGGGAAAATGTCCGCTGTTCAAGAACCATCGAAGAAGCCGTCAGGGAAAATTTTGACGGCATGCATCTGGCAAAAAACAGCCCGAAATCGGTAATTGATGAATTTGGGTATGACCGTACCTTTTGGGTGCTCGCCAATACCTTGCAGAATAAGAATTATGACGGCCGTTTTTCTGCTGAAAACAAGCAGTGGGCAAAAGACTTCTTTGTGCCGGAAGATGAAAACAACTGCTATTTTGTAGCGGACAGCCATCCGGCGGTATTAGACGGATTCATCAATCAGGTGCGCCGCCAGTTTCAGGGTCTTGGTTTGTTCGATAGGTCTCATTGCTGTGAAGACAGCAGTCAGATGGACTATGAAGGGCGGGTGCTGGTTCTGAAGCCGGAGATGCTCAAAGATGAGTATAAAACTCCGGAGGATCAGCTTTTTTATGCCGACGCGGGCGGCTTTGGCTGTTCGCCCGGTGCGAGAGGACGGAAAGTCATGGGACAGTTTTTGAAGGATGGAGAACGAACTCATTATTACCGTCAGGATTTTATAGGCATCCTTTCCGACGAGAACATCCCAGCATGGGCGGTTGAAAAACTGCAAGAACTGAATGCTCCCGCCGAGCCTGAACAGGACGGCGGGATTTATATGTAAAGGAGGAGTTTCCGTGAGAATCAAAGTTTATCAGATCGACCATGAAAAAGATGAAAAAGGCGTTAAATTCATGCCGCGGGAATATGCCGGCGAACACGGCGGGATTGATCCGTTCGTTTACAAAACCGCGTTTTACGGTGATGTAGAAGCAAAAAATCTCGAAGATATCTTTCGCATATTCAACACTGACGAAATCCCCGGTACGCATCAGGGTCATTCATTGAGTGTCAGCGATATTGTTGAAGTGTTGGACAATGTACCGTCCGTGGAAAATGGTTGTTATTTTTGCGATTCGGTAGGCTTTGAAAAAGTAGACTTCGATTCGTCTCAGTGTGCGGATATGGCGGGAAAACGAGTGCTGTTCGTTATGCCGCATCATACCCCGGTGGAAATCCGCATCGGGAACGATCTGAAATCCATGCAGCGTGCGGTCGGCGGGTTGATAGAAATGATTTGCCCGTTCGAAGATGAAAGCGCCATACTTGTCTGTGATGAGGAAGGAAAGCTGAACGGAATGGAAGGTAACCGTCGTCTGGAAGGCGATGTGATCGCCGGGCCGTTTTTTATCATCAGGGATGACGGTGAAGGCGGCACGACCGATCTGACCGACGAACAGGTGCAGAAATACGCCAATCGCTTTGCGGAACCGGAAGAAATCTCACCGGAGGAAATTGAAGATCATCTGGGATTCACCTTCACATCCATGTAATTCTATACTGATTCATTGAACCGGACGCTGACAGATAAGCGTCCGGCTTTTTGAATAAATTAATCAAGCAAAGAAAGGAGGATTCTCATGGCAGTAAAAACAGCGGCGAAGCCGGAGATAAAGGCTGCAGCTCCGCCTCAGATCAGTGTTAAAATCCAAAAGCTGTTCGACGGGGACAGTAAAATCCGTGCGGTGGCGAACGCCACAATCGGCGGCGCGTTTGCGGTTCACGGGATCAAGGTGATCGATTCTGAAAAAGGGCTTTTTCTTTCGATGCCGAGCAACAGCTTCAAAAACGGCAGCGGCGAAACCAAGTATCAGGATATCTTTCATCCGGTCACCGCCGAAGCAAGACAGGCTCTTTCCGATTCGATCATGGAGGCTTATGAAAAAGCGCTCTCCGAACAGCAGTCCGAGGATGAATCGGAAGACGAAGACCATGCGCAGTCCATGTAGTTCCAAAATAAAAAATATGAAAGAGGTATTCCATTATGAAAAATTTATTCAAAAAGGCAGTTAACAAAGTCAAATCCATGTTCACCCGTGCGAAGGTCGCACTTACCATGACCAAACTTAC
>DOWI01000311.1 GCA_003519645.1 Oscillospiraceae bacterium | reverse complement strand
ATTTTTTCTTAAAATAGTGCTGATCATTGGAAATAAGCCTGTCTCCATCGTCGGAAATGTGTGGTAATACAGCGCAAGAGGCACTTTCGTATTTGACCCTGCTGGAGAAAGAAACAGCGGCAGATGTCACCTGAGGAAATTGGTTTAGGGAACTTACAAAGGACATATATTTCTGTTCTGAGTCCTCTCGCAGGTGTTACCTAAGGAAATTGAGGGCTCCTTGCTTTCATTTGAGACTCACTCTTCTTTTGGGAGAAAACTCTTACAATAAATCTTGGCATTGTTATAGAAGGATATGTCGAATATACTTATATTGTAAGCGAATGGCCGTTCCTTAACAAATCAATAATGAGGTGATTATAAAATGAAACCAACACAAAGAGAGCTAACAGAATGGGCAATCACTCAGATTAAGAAGAATTTCAAGGATGATGTCGCTTTGTTGATAGCAATTTCAGGGCATTCATTGGAAAATGACTGCCACGGTGAGTGCTTTGACTATTTCGTACCTGCAAATGAAAAAGGCTATAAGCTGGCGCAAACCTTTATCATCGATGGTGTGGGTCATGATCTGTACCCACGTTCCTGGGAACGCATCGAGAACATGGCCAATTTTGATGATGCCTTCACATACGGGTTAGCTGATGCCAGGATTTTGTATTACCGCAGTGAGGAAGATAAAAAGCATTTCATTGAACTTCAGGAAAAGCTAAAAGCCAACTTGCAGGATAAGGAATTTATGCTGAAAAAGGCGCTTGAGAAATTGGACACCGCCATGGATATTTATCGCACCATGATGTTTGAAGATATGCTTTACAAGGTGAGGATGGCAGCTGGGTTTATCGCTCGTTACCTGTCTGTTGCTGTCGCTTGCATCAATGGAACATACTTTAGAGAGAGGCTTGATTTGGAAACCGTAGAGCTAGCGCAGATGAAAGATATACCGGATAATTTCGTCATGGGTATTGAAGCCATTGTCAAAGCAAAGACGCCCGAAGAATTAAAAAGTCTTAGTTATCAGATCATCAGTACAACACGGAAGTTTATCTCAACGCATAAGACGCCAAAATACGAGAAGGTAAAAACACCGAATTATGAAGACTTAGCAGACTGGTATGAAGAAGGATCATTAACGTGGCGAAGAATATATTATCATTGTGATGTTCAAAATTACGAGANNGCAGATAATCTCAGCGCCTTTAAGCAAAGGGCACAGGAATTGGAACAGTATATTATTTCAGAGATTGAAAACCATGGCGTTATTCTGAATCGGTATGACACGCTGGAGCAGTTTTTAGCAAAAAACAGTTAGTGGGGTGCATTGAATGAAATATCGAAATGCATCAGATATTCTTCCGGACGAGCTACTAAAAGAAGTTCAAAAATATGCTTCGGGAGAAACACTGTACATACCAAGCAACACAGAACGTAAAAAATGGGGGCATGGTTCGGGGGCAAGAGTGTTTTACAGCCAGCGCAATGAAGAAATCAGGAATAAGTATTTCCACAAGGAAAGCATTGAAGAACTTGCTGAGGAGTACTGCCTTTCTACAGAGACAATCAGGAAAATTGTATACAAATGATATGCGCGTGGCATCTACTGGGGAAAGAGGCAACATTTCTGACAGGTACAAACATGATATGCAGGAGGATTGGCTGTATCCTATCCTTCTGCATTTTTATGTTGCCAAAATAAATCACTGTGTGAACCTGTTCTGGTAAGCATAAAGACTAAATAATCATTGTCGATTCTGCATTTAAATGGGATGTATCCATAATATAAGAATATTTGCAGACATTTACCCGTTACTTAAAAAGCTTCTGCAATTCCTCATATTTTGCATAGGTCAGCAGGGCATCCTTTTGGGTGTCCTTCAGTTTTACAATGTAGGTCCAGCGGCCATAGGGGTATATTTTATATATCATCATCAGATTGATGATGTATGATTTATGGCTTCGGATAAAGATTTTTGGATCCAGTCGCTCTTCCAGCTCACTCAGCCCCTCCGAGGTTGTGTACCGCTTGTTTGCAGTATATATGGCAGTTAAGCGATCCTCTCGCTGAATCAGAATCATTTCTTCTTCATCCAAAAGAGTCATACCTTCCTTATTGCGGATGATGAGCTTCCCGGGCCGTTTCTCTTTTGACGTAACCGAAGCTGTAATCTGTTGATCCTTATGAGAATTTAAAAGAACAATCCGGTTTAGTGTCTGTGCGATGCGTTCCATTTTGAAAGGCTTTACCAAATAATCGAACGCATACAGCCTGAAGGCGTCCTGCATATATTCTTCATGGGCTGTAGCAAAGATGATAATTGTTTTCGGATTCCTGTCAAAAACCTGGTTTGCACATTCCAGCCCATTCAGATCCGGCATTTCCACATCCATAAAGATGACATCGGGGCGGAGGGTTTGCGCAAGAGAAGCAGCGGATTTTCCATCCGCCGCTTCGCCAACTACTTTAAATGCCTCGTTTCTTTCAATGGCTTTTCTTAGCAAAAGGCGCATCCCTTCATCAGCATCGGCTATGAGAACGTTAAAATGCAGCTGCATCATCGGCCTGCCTTTCTTGATTTTGGTTTGCCAAGAACTTCAGCGTATATGATACCTTTAAGAATATCTTCACGCTCAAAAGAAAACAGTGACGTTTCTCTGCCAATCTCAGTATTGTAAAGCGGAGAGTTTTCACTATCCTTCACGGCTTCAGCCTGGGAATACTCGCTGGGTTGATTGACATGCTGAACCTGTGAGCTACTGTACTGTGAACCTTGTGAGTTACTGTGATTTTCCGAGCTACTGTACCGTGAACCTTGTGAGCTACTCCTGAATTTCTCCGCGGACGAACCCCAGTTGCTCGCTCAGCGTCGTATCGCCGTGAGCTTGCGCTTCAAAGGCATCTCCGTTTGACAGCGCCACATAGATTTTGTCGTTGATAAACGACATGTACATAGGGCATTTCAGCTTGTCCGAGGCTAGTATAATCCCTTCCAGCACCGGCGGCGTCAGGATGCGAAGAGCTGCCGTAGGGCTGTCGGCTGAAACAACGAATTTCTTGTTGAAGGCATGAAGCTCGGTTTCGGTTGCGCCTTTTTTGAATCTGTTTCCACGCCTGTCAAACACATAGACCGGTTCGTTGGAAATTGCGTCGTAATCAAACACCGCAAGCCGCCCGCGGAAAAGTGTAACATACTTGATTCTTGTCCTCCACTCCCCGTTATCGTCACGGTATCGCTCCTTACGCTCCTCTACCAGATGGATGTCTGATTGGACAAAATGGGTTTGGCCGTAAGTCGCCGAAAGGTAATCGTTTCCGCTGTAAATGTCGTATTTAGGAAAAAGCTGAGAATCCAGGACTGCTTTTTCGTCAAGAGTTCGATTGGGATCAAACTCCATATTGCTCAGAACCGACTCCAACCCTTTCCTTACGACCAGGTCCTTAAAGATGATTTTATACCTGCTACCCGCAGACCACTTCGCGAACCAGGCCGCGGATAGAATAAGATGACCTCCGATAATAGATGCAACGCCGCCAACGATGTTTTCCATTACGATATGGTAGCTGCCGAAGAAAATGCTCACGACGTACGCCACCGGTCCAACCACAAATAAACGGCTTATCCTTTGGACCTTTATTCTCAGCTTATCAAGCTCCAGCATCTCCGCAGAGCCGATTTTCTGCAATTCCTNNACAACCCACTCGAGTAACAGGGACGACCCCATGACTACAGCAAATACCACGGCGATTAGTATAGCGGACAAAATAAACCCGAACAGTCCCAAATCGGCATATTTGGATAAGACTATGACGGCAAATACCAGCGTTATCAGGAGTGCGCCGCTCCGCATCCACCTAACATGGGGATAGGTACTGTACCAACCCAGAATTTTACGAATTCGTTCCATTGGTTCACCTCTTCTATAGCTTTTTCTGACGGGTATCCGGCGTTTATTTGCTGCTGGCGGCCATCAGTGCCATGATTTGGCTTATTGTCAGTTCCGGGCCGTCCCGCCAGTAAATGCGGTCTTTTTTTGCATGAGGATACAGCACGCGATCATCCTCCTCAAGCTCCTCAAAGCCCGGCTGTCGCAGCAGCAAGGCGCAGTCCAGCATCAGGATGTTGCCGTTGTCCAGGTGAATATCCAGCATATCCCCCCCTGAATGTACCCTAAATTCCCATAAAATTTATA